>NZ_JBVHYH010000027.1:0-58991 GCF_055569135.1 Kitasatospora sp. NPDC029367 | reverse complement strand
GGCCCGTTACTGTGCGCGATACTGGGATTGAACCAGTGACCCCTACCGTGTCAAGGTAGTGCTCTCCCGCTGAGCTAATCGCGCCTGGTGAGGCGGTTGTGCAGCGAGCCTCGAAGGGCCCGTTACTGTGCGCGATACTGGGATTGAACCAGTGACCCCTACCGTGTCAAGGTAGTGCTCTCCCGCTGAGCTAATCGCGCCTGGTGAGGCGTTCCTGCAGCGAACCCCGCGAGGTTCGACGTGCGCGATACTGGGATTGAACCAGTGACCCCTACCGTGTCAAGGTAGTGCTCTCCCGCTGAGCTAATCGCGCGGGGAGGCCCCCCGGACGAGCCGGGAGGACCTCTTGGAGGTGGAGACGGGATTTGAACCCGTGTACACGGCTTTGCAGGCCGTTGCCTCGCCTCTCGGCCACTCCACCAGGCAACACATGAAGAACGATCTTACACTGTTCTCCATCGAGCGGACGACGAGATTCGAACTCGCGACCCTCACCTTGGCAAGGTGATGCTCTACCAACTGAGCCACGTCCGCCTGTCTCCCCGGGACCTTCACCGCTTTTCCTCGGCTGCGCTCCCTGGCGACGTGTTGAACTCTAGCGGATTCCCGGGCCAGCTAAAAATCCGTTCCCGCAGCGTGCCGAGGGGATGCCGGCGGAGTGCCGTTCCGTCAGTCCTTCCGGCCGGTCACACACCACCACCTGCGACGCTCCCGGACGATCATCCGCAGGCCACCCGGCGCACACCGGCGCGACGCACCCAGCTGCTCGTACGCGGGGGCGCGGCGGGCTCGGACCCGGCCCGGGGCACGCCCCCCCGACCTACACTTCAAGCACCGCCACCCCCAGCACCACCGCGCAGGAGAACCGTGTCCGGCCACCCCGACCCCCGCACCCCGCTCGCCCGCTTCGGCGGCCGTCTGGCCACCGGACTGCGCGACGTCACCTCGGACCCGGCCGCGCTCGACTCCTCCGGCTACTGGGCCGTCGCCTACGACTTCGAGGGCCGGCTGACCTGCGCCCGCTTCGACGAGGTCCGCCCCGCACCCGCTCCGCCCTCCGGCGCGGGCTGGCACGGCCCGGACGCCGGCAGCTGGCACAGCTCCCTGGACCGCGCCGCCTACACGGCGGGCGTACGCCGCATCCGCGCGCACATAGCCGCCGGCGAGGTCTACCAAGCCAACCTCTGCCGGGTGCTCTCCGCACCGCTGCCCGACCCCGACCGCAGCGACATCGACGCCCTCACCGGCCTCCTCGCCCGCGGCAACCCCGCCCCCTACGCCGGGACCGTCCGGCTGCCCGACCACGGCGTCGAGATCGCCACCGCCTCCCCGGAGCTCTACCTGCACCGCACCGGGCGCACCGTCTCCTCCGGCCCGATCAAGGGCACCGGCCGCACCGAGGACGACCTCCTCGACAAGGACCACGCCGAGAACGTGATGATCGTCGACCTGGTCCGCAACGACCTCGGCCGGGTCTGCGGGACCGGCACCGTCACCGTCCCCGACCTCTGCGTCGTCGAGAAGCACCCCGGCCTGGTCCACCTGGTCTCGACCGTCGAGGGCACCCTGCGCGACGGCGCCGGCTGGCCCGAACTGCTCGACGCGACCTTCCCGCCCGGCTCGGTCACCGGCGCCCCCAAGTCCAGCGCCCTGCGGATCATCGACGCCCTGGAGACCGCCCCCCGCGGCCCCTACTGCGGCGCGGTCGGCTGGGTCGACGCCGACCGTGGCGAGGGCGAACTCGCCGTCGGCATCCGCACCTTCTGGCTCGACCGGCAGGACCCGCGGGCACCCGTCCTGCGCTTCGGCACCGGCGCCGGCATCACCTGGGGCTCCGACCCCGAACGCGAGTGGGCGGAAACCGAGCTCAAGGCCGCCCGGCTCGTCGCGATAGCGTCGGGCGGCGAGCCCGGCATCGACACCGCCCCCGAGCCGCACCGTGTCTAGGAAGCATGTCTAGAAGCAGCCCTCGATGAACACCCGCACCACGAGCTGGGTCAACGGAACCCTGGTCGACTCCGCCGACGCCGCCGTCTCGGTCCTCGACCACGGCCTCACCACCGGCGACGGCGTCTTCGAGACCATGAAGTCCGTCGACGGCCGGGCCTTCGCGGTCACCCGCCACCTCGACCGGCTCACCCGCTCGGCCCGTGGCCTCGGCCTGCCCGACCCCGACCACGCCGTGGTCCGCGAGGCCTGCGCACAGGTCCTCGCCGCCAACCCGGCCCCGCTCGGCCGCCTGCGCGTCACCTACACCGGCGGCGACGCCCCGCTCAGCTCGGAGCGCGGCACCACCGGCCCCACCCTGGTGGTCGCCTTCAACGCCATCGGCCCCCGCCCGGACGAGACCGCCGTCGCCGTCGTCCCCTGGCGCCGCAACGAGCACAGCGCCGTCGCCGGCCTCAAGACCACCTCGTACGCCGAGAACGTGGTCGCCCTGGCCGCCGCCCACCGCACCGGCGCCTCCGAGGCCCTGTTCGCCAACACCGCGGGCCGGCTCTGCGAGGGCACCGGCTCCAACGTCTTCGTGGTCCTCGGCGGCCGCCTGCTCACCCCGCCCCTCGCCTCCGGCTGCCTGGCCGGGATCACCCGGCAGCTGGTCATCGACTGGTGCGGCGCCGAGGAGGCCGACCTCCCGCTCGGTGCCCTCGAGGAGGCCGAGGAGATCTTCCTGACCTCCACCACCCGCGACGTCCAGGCCGTCACCCGCGTCGACGACCGCCGACTGCCCGGCACCGGCCCGGTCACCGCCAAGGCCATGGCCGTCTTCGCCGAGCGCAGCGGCGACGACCTCGACCCCTGATCCCGGGCCGGGGCGATGCCCCCGGGCAGCGCGGATAACCTCCCCGGCGAGGGGAAGGGACCACCACATGACCACCACGCTGCGCCCCGAGGGCCCGGAGACACCCACCACCGCCGGCGGCCGCACCAGACGCTGGCGGATCCTCGCGAACGGCCACCAGGTCGGCGCCCTGCGCACCACCTCCGCCCGCCACGACAGCGAACTCTGGGGCGAGATAGCGGAGTTGGAGATTACGGAGGGCCGCGGCCGGGGCCGCGGCACCTTCGGCGCGCTGGCCGCGGAGGAGGTGCTGCGCGCCTGGGGCTGCACCCGGGTCGACGTCGTCGTCCCCGAGTCGGCCCCGATCGCCCGGGGGCTCGTCGCCGCCCTCGGCTACACCGAGCGGATGCGGAACCTGGGCAAGAGCCTGACCACCGCCCCGCCCCTGCCCCCCGGTGTCACCGCCCGCCCGATCGACGCCGCCGAGTTCCCGGCCTGGATCGACCGGGCCGCGCGGGAGTACGTCCAATCCCTGCGGGACTCCGGCCTCACCGAGGCACAGGCCCGGGCCAAATCACGCCTGGACCACCGCAACGTCCTCCCGCAGGGGGCCGAGACCCCAGGCGTCGCGCTGCGCCGACTCCACGGCCCGGGCGGCGCCGGGCCGCTCGGCTCGCTCTGGGTGAACCTCCACCTGCGCGACCTGCCGGACGGCACCCCGCTCGCCTGGGTCATGGTGGTCGAGGTGGACCGGGCCCACCGCGGCCGGGGCCACGGCCGCACCCTGATGCTGCTCGCCGAGCGGGAGTGCCTGGCCGCCGGAGCGCGCGAACTCGGCCTGAACGTCTTCTCCGGCAACGCGGCCGCCCTCCGGCTCTACGCCTCGCTCGGCTACCGGGTCGTCAACCGCTGTTACGGCAAGCCACTGTGAGCAGTTGACGCAGCATCAGGTCGACTGGGCGTCAGGTCGACGGGGCGCCGGGTGCGTCAGGAGGCCTTCGCCGCCTCGATGGCGGCGACGATCCGCTCGCGCAGCCCGTCCTGGCTCTTCCCACCGTCCAGCCGCTCGCGGCCGATCACGTACGTCGGCGTCCCGGTGACCCCGATCGCCTTGCCCTCGGCCTGGTCGGAGTCCACGATCAGCATGTGCCGGCCGTCGACCAGCGCGGTGTCGACCTCCTCGGCGTCCACCCCGACCTCCCGGGCCACCTCCAGCAGCACCTGCTGCCCCCGGGCGTCCAGCTCCTCGACCCGGGCCAGCAGCGCCTCCACGAACGGCCACCCCAGCCCCTGGGCGAACGCCTCCTCGGCCGCCTCCGCCGCGGCGTAGGCGTGCTTGTGCTTCTCCAGCGGGAAGTGCCGCAGCTCGACGGGCAGGGCGTCGCCGTACTGCGCGCGCAGCGCCCGTACGTCGTCCAGGGCGGTGCGGCAGTCCGGGCACTGGAGGTCGCACCAGAACTCGAGGCGGGGGAGGGAACCATCGATCATTCCCCCAGTGTTCCACTAGTGGGTGCCCGCCCCCGCCCGGCGGTGCGCCCGAGGGCGGACCGAGAGGGAGGCACCGATGTCAAGGACCACCGGAAGCGAAGGGGCGCGCCCGTGCTGACCGCGACGATCAGCTTCCTCCTCACGGCCGGCGGCGTGGCCGTCGCGGGCCTGCGCGCCCGGCGGCGGCGCCTCCGCTCGGCGACCCGCTGGTTCGCGGTCGCCCTGCTGCCCGCCGGGCTCTACCTGACCGGGCTGTTCCCGCTGGCGAGCACGATCGGCCGGGAGTTCGCCGACTGGGCGGCCAAGCTGGTCTTTGACCCCCGGGTGTGGACGGGCCTGGTGCTGCTCGGCGTCTCCGCCGCGCTGCTGTTCGCCAGCCGCTGGCCGGGCCGGCGCGCTGAGGTGGAGTCCTCCGCGGAGCGTCCGGCCGCGGCCGGAGCGGCCCCGGAGCGCCCGGCGGTGGCCCAGGCTCCCCAGGCGTCGAAGGCTCCGAAGGCGTCCGGCAAGCAGCAGGCGGGCAAGCGGGACGACGGCCTCGGCGACTTCGCCGACATCGAGGAGATCCTCCGCAAGCGCGGCATCTGAACCGGGCGGGAGGTGCGGCGCCGGTCAGGCGGGGGCGACGGCCTCCGCCGACCGCTGCCGCGCCCGGTAGGCGGCGACGTGCAGCCGGTTCCCGCAGGTGCGGCTGTCGCAGTAGCGCCGGGAGCGGTTCCGGGAGAGGTCCACGAAGACCCGCGCGCAGTCCGGCGCCTCGCACCGGCGCAGCCGCTCCCGCTCGCCCGCCATCAGGATGAAGGCCAGCGCCATGCCCAGTTCCGCCGCGAGGTGGGGCCCGAGCGCGGCGTGCGGGGCGAAGTAGTGGATGTGCCAGTCGTGGTGGTCGTGGTTGACCAGCCGGGGCGTCGTCCCGGCGGCCGCGACGATCGCGTTGACCAGCTCGGCGGCCGCCTCGGTGGACTCCGTCCAGAACACCTCGCGCAGCCGGGTGCGCAGCTCCTGCACCTGGCGCAGGTCCTCCTCGGTCAGCGAGTCGATCTCGCTGATCTCCTGGCGGCCCACGAAGGCGTCCAGCGCGGCGACGTCCGGCAGTCGCTCGTCGCCGCACACCTCGGGTGCGGTGTTGAGCAGGTCCACGAGGATGCTCAGCGCGCACTCGGTGTCATGGGTGATCAGCACGTTGGGACTCCTCGCGCAGGGGGACTCCGATACCCCGCGTCCACGGTTACCCCAGACCATACCGGCCCTTGCGGCATAAGGGCGGCGCGTTCGTTCGAAGGCCTGTACGGATTCCGGTGGAGTGTCCCGGTCTGGGTACGGCCCGGAAACGACGGTGGCGCCCGGCAGCAGGAGCCGGCCACCCGTACGGATGGCCGGCTCCGGTGCCGGGCGCCTGCGGTGCTGTGGCCCCGCTCCGGTGGGAGCGGGCCGTTCACCGGCCCCGAGACCGCGTGGTGCGCGGCTGAGTCCGCAGCCGTGCCCCCGAGTAGGACGGCTGCGATGACGGCAGGAAGTACGGCCCCGCCGACAGCGGGGCTGGACCACCTCCGGTCGGGGTCAGCTTTCGGCGAGGATGTGGGACAGCTCCCGGTCGAGGTCGAAGTGACGGTGTTCGGTGCCGGGGGGCACCGCGGCGTCCGTCCGCTTGAGGAACGACTCAAGCGCCCGGGCCGGGGCCTCCAGCAGGGCTTCTCCTTCCGGAGAACTCAGGGCGATGCAGACCACCCCTTGCCCGTGGCTGCGCGACGGCCACACCCGGACGTCGCCGGTACCGGTGGGTCGGTGCAGCCCCTCCGCGAGGAGATCTCGGGCGAACACCCACTCCACGGTCTCGTCGGCGCCCGTGTGGAACGTGGCGTGCACGGCGTAGGGGTCGGCGGTGTCGTAGCGCAGGCCCGCGGGGACGGGCAGTGATGACTCGCTGGACACGATGAGGCGCAGGTGCAGCTCGCAGCTGACCGTGGTGTTCATAAGCGCCATGGCCTTTCGCTCAGTGTGCGCTCGGGGAATCGCACGTCGGCGAACGGACCATCCCACCCCCAAGACCGATGTAAACCCCTCTGTCCCGATTCGGGCGCGAGTCGTACCCCTTACGGCGCATTGCGGAATCGCCCCGGAGTACCCGCCCGGGGCATTACCGGTGGTTCTTCTCGGGGGGATTCCGGATCGGCGTGCACGCGGCCCGTCGGAGTGGTGGGCGGGCCGGGAACAGGGGAGCGGGTGGTGCGGCCGGGTCCGACGACTCGTGCGCGCGGGCGGGAGGGGACGGGACGGGACGGGGAGGGGCGGGACGGGCGGCGGGGAGGCCCCGGCCCCTGGGGCCGGGGCGAGGGCGCCCACGGGCAGGGTGTTCGGAGCACCCTCCGGGATGCGGTAATGTTTTCCCTGCACCCGGGCGATTAGCTCAGCGGGAGAGCACTTCGTTCACACCGAAGGGGTCACTGGTTCGATCCCAGTATCGCCCACCGGAATGCATTGTGATATGTGAGGCCCAGTCGATTATCGGCTGGGCCTCACATGTATTTCCGGAATCCATCCGAAGAACCGGTGCCGAATCCGGCTGAGGGCCAGTCATCTTCCGTGCGGAGCGCGAGTTCTGTGGATGCGTCGGCCGTACCCCGGAAGAGCGAGTTGTACGACCGCCCCCGAATGGTGCTACAGTTCTTCTCGTTGCCCGGGCGATTAGCTCAGCGGGAGAGCACTTCGTTCACACCGAAGGGGTCACTGGTTCGATCCCAGTATCGCCCACCGGACAGCACGCAGGCCCTGACCAGGAAACCGGTCGGGGCCTGCGGCGCGTTCCGGACCGGTCACGCCGCCGCCCGGCACCCGTGCTCCGGCTCCAGCCGACGACCGCAGCCGCACCGGGCCGGTCGCAGCGGCCAGGACAGGTCCACCCGCTCCGGCGTTCCCGAGCGGTCGAACCAGGCCTGCAGCCCCCGGGCCTGCGCCGCGTGCCAGACCGCCTGCCGCAGGTGCAGCTCCGCCGCCGTCAGTCCGCCGAGCGCCGCCGGATAGCGGGCGCCTATTCGCCGGATCAACGACAGGGCCGCCGTCGCGTCCGCCGCCGCGTCGTGCGCCCCGGCGAGGTCCACCCCGTAGTGGGCACACAGGTCGGTCAGCGTCCGCCGGCCCTTGCGGTAGCGGTCCACGTGCTTGTCCAGCACCCGCGGATCCAGCACCACCAGCCCCGCTCCGTCCAGCCCGGTGCTCAGCGGCAGGCCGTGGTGGCGCCGCAACTCCCGGTCCAGCAGGGTCAGGTCGTAGGGGGCGTTCATCACCACCACCGGGCGGCCGGCCCGCGCCTGGGCCGCCAGCGCGCGGGTGACCTCGGCCACCACCGTGCGGGCCGGGCGGCCGTACGTCCGGACCTGCTCGTCGGTGATGCCGTGCACCGCCCGGGCCCCGTCCGGGATCGGCACGCCCGGGTCGGCGAGCCAGGTGGTGGTCTGCGCCGGTGCGCCCGGGGTGAGTTGGACGACCAGGGCGGCGGAGACGATGCGGTCGGACTCCACGTCCACGCCGGTCGTCTCGGTGTCGAAGGAAGCGAGTGGGCCGGTGTACCAGTGCTGCTGCATGACTGCCCCTCAGGCGTGCGTTCCGCGCCCTGGTGATACCCGGTTCTGACGGTCGCTCAACCCGTTTGGCCCAGCTACGACCGGGGATCCTGCCACTGGGCCGCTCGGCCCGGACGGGCCCGGAGCCGGGGAGGCCACGGGGCGATGGCACTGACACAGCCGCAGCCCGACGGAGCGGCGACCACACTCAGGGGGAACCTCGCGGTCACCGCCTGCATGGAGACGCTGCAGGTCGGCTACCTGCACGCGGTCGCCGCGGCGGCCGGCTGCTCGCTCTCCCAGCCGTTCCCGGACAACGGCATCGACTGGCAGGTCAGCCACGGCTCCCGGGAGCACGACGTGGACGACGAGGTCACCATCAAGATCCAGCTCAAGGCGACCCAGCAGATCGCGCCCGGTCCGGCCGGGCCGTTCTTCAGCTTCACCCTCGACAACGACCACCTGCGCAAGCTCGCCCGGGCCCGGGTCGCCGTCCCGCGGATCCTGGTCGTGATGCTGCTGCCGCGCCGGGTCGACCACTGGCTCCGGGCCCGCCCGGACGCCCTCGAACTGCGGCACTGCTGTTACTGGGTCAACCTGGCCGGCCACCCCGTCACCGGGAAGCGGCGCACCAACGTCCGGGTGCCCACCGACAAGGTCTTCGACGACCGCGCGCTCTGCGACATCATGGCCCGGGTCGGCGCGGGCGGCAGCCCGTGACGGCCCGGCCCCGGCAGCGAGGAAGCACGCCCATGACCCTGCCGCACGGACCGGAGGACCGAGCCCGGGCCCTGCCCGACCCGGCCACCGTCGACCCCGCGGTGCTCGCCACCCTGCTCGCCCGGCACGGCTGGGTACGGCGCGGCGGCCCCGCCGCCCGGTACGGCCGCTGGACCCCGCCGGACGGCGAACCCGGCACCAGCCTCCTCGTCCCCACCGCCGACGGCTTCGACGACGCCGTCGAACTCCTCACCGACGCCGTCACCGCGCTCTCCCGCTCCCGCACCCCCTCCGCCCGCTCGATCCTCCTCGCCCTCGTCGTCCCCGGCGACGAACTCAACTGGCGCCGTGAACTGCCCGGCCCGGCCGACGCCACCCCCTGGGACGACGCCGAACGGCTCCAGCGGGCCGCGCGCTCGATGCTCGCCGCCGGGGCCAAGGCCGGCCGGACCACCGCCGGCTACTTCGGCGCCCGGCTGGACGGCCTTGCCGGGGAGTTCCTGGACCGCGTCCTCCTGGTCGAACAGGGCGCCGTCGACCAGGGCGCCGCCCTCACCGCGTACACCCCCGCCCCCGAGGGCCGCACCGCCGTGACCACCCTGGTCCGCGCCCTGGAGGCGCTGCGCGACGCGGTCGACTACCGCCGGGTCAGCGGCGGGCCCGAGGCCTTCGAGAACGCCGTCGGCTCCGGGGTCAGCCGGGAACTCGTCCGGTCCGTCGAGGACCTGGTCCGCGGCGCCACCGCCGCCCGGCTCACCGTCGCCTGGTCGCCCGCCGCCGGCACCCCGGGCGGCTTCGGCGACCGCCGGATCGAGCTCGACTTCTCCCCCGGGGACCTGCCCGCCCTCGCCGAGGCCGCCGAACTGCTGGAGCGGATCGAGCCCGCCGTCGACGTCACCGTGGTCGGCGTGGTCGTCCGGCTCAAGCGCGCCGACCCGGCCGGACCGGGCTCGGTCCGGCTCCGGGTGCTCGGCGGCGCCGAGGTCCGCGAACTCAAGGTCAGGCTGCCCGACCCCGACTACCGGCTCGCCGCCGAGGCCCACCTCACCGGCGTCCCGGTCCGGGTCTCCGGCCGCCTGGAGCGGCGCGACGGCTTCCGCCGACTGACCCGGCCGCACGGCCTGGAGCTGTGCGATTGGGGGGAGGGCGACCGCGACCGGCTGCTCAAGGGGCTCCAGGACGGGGGAGAGCGGTCCTGAGTGCGCGGTGCGGGTGACGCTCTCGGTACCATCGTCACGCGCAGCGCAGTGTTGCGTCCTCTGAATCCAGCACGTCAGGAGAGACCGGTGACGGACGTCCGGGTAATCATCAACCGCGAACCCGATCGGGAAGAGCGCGTGGTGACCACGGGCACTACGGCCGCCGAGCTCTTCGCCGACGACCGCTCGATCATCGCCGCCCGCGTCGGCGGCCAGCTCAAGGACCTCGCGTACGCCGTCCAGGACGGCGACGAGGTCGAGCCGGTCGCGATCGGCAGCAAGGACGGCCTCGACATCCTGCGGCACTCCACCGCGCACGTCATGGCCCAGGCCGTGCAGCAGCTCTACCCCGAGGCCAAGCTCGGCATCGGCCCGCCGGTCAAGGACGGCTTCTACTACGACTTCGACGTCGAGAAGCCCTTCCACCCCGATGACCTCAAGGCCATCGAGAAGAAGATGCAGGAGATCATCAAGCGCGGGCAGAAGTTCTCCCGCCGCGTGGTCACCGACGAGGCCGCCGCCGAGGAGCTGGCCGCCGAGCCGTACAAGCTGGAGCTGATCGGCCTCAAGGGCTCCGCCGCCACCGCCGGCGAGGGCGCCGACGTCGAGGTCGGCACCGGCGAGCTCACCATCTACGACAACCTGGACGCCAAGACCGGCGAGCAGTGCTGGGGCGACCTCTGCCGCGGCCCGCACCTGCCCAGCACCCGGCACATTCCGGCGTTCAAGCTGATGCGCAACGCGTCGGCCTACTGGCGCGGCAGCGAGAAGAACCCGCAGTTGCAGCGCATCTACGGGACCGCCTGGCCGACCAAGGACGAGCTCAAGGCCCACCTGGACTTCCTGGTCGAGGCCGAGAAGCGCGACCACCGCAAGCTGGGCAACGAGCTCGACCTCTTCTCCATCCCCGAGGAGATCGGCTCCGGCCTCGCCGTCTTCCACCCCAAGGGCGGCATCATCCGCCGCGCGATGGAGGACTACTCGCGCAAGCGGCACGAGGAAGAGGGCTACGAGTTCGTCTACACCCCGCACGCCACCAAGGGGAAGCTCTTCGAGAAGAGCGGCCACCTGGACTGGTACGCGGACGGTATGTACCCGCCCATGCAGCTCGACGAGGGCGTGGACTACTACCTCAAGCCGATGAACTGCCCGATGCACAACCTGATCTTCGACGCGCGCGGCCGCTCGTACCGTGAACTGCCGCTGCGCCTCTTCGAGTTCGGGACGGTGTACCGGTACGAGAAGTCCGGCGTGGTGCACGGCCTGACCCGGGCCCGCGGCTTCACCCAGGACGACGCCCACATCTACTGCACCCGCGAGCAGATGGCGGAGGAGCTCGACTCCACGCTGACCTTCGTGCTCAACCTCCTTCGTGACTACGGTCTGACCGACTTCTACCTGGAGCTGTCGACCAAGGACGAGGAGAAGTTCGTCGGCAGCGACGAGACCTGGGAGGAGGCCACCCGCGTCCTGGCGAGCGTGGCCGAGAAGCAGGGCCTGCCGCTGGTCCCGGACCCGGGCGGCGCGGCCTTCTACGGCCCGAAGATCTCGGTGCAGGCGAAGGACGCCATCGGCCGTACCTGGCAGATGTCGACCATCCAGCTCGACTTCAACCTGCCGGAGCGCTTCGACCTGGAGTACACCGCTGCGGACGGCTCGCGTCAGCGGCCGGTCATGATCCACCGCGCGCTGTTCGGTTCGATCGAGCGGTTCTTCGCGGTGCTGCTGGAGCACTACGCCGGCGCCATGCCGCCGTGGCTGGCCCCGGTCACCGTGACCGGCATCCCGATCACCGACGAGCACGTGCCGTACCTGCTGGAGGTCGCGGCCGAGCTCAAGAAGCACGGGATCCGGGTCGAGGTGGACACCTCGGACGACCGCATGCAGAAGAAGATCCGCAACGCCCAGCGCTCCAAGGTCCCGTTCATGCTGATCGCCGGCAACGACGACGTCGAGGCGGGCGCGGTGTCCTTCCGCTACCGCAACGGCGAGCAGAAGAACGGAGTGCCGGTCGCGGACGCCGTGGCCGAGATCGTGGACGCGGTGAAGAACCGCATCCAGGTGTGACGCCGTAGTCGGACCGTTGACGCGCGGGGCAGGCTCTTCAAGAGTCTGCCCCGCGCGGCTTTGCAAGCACCTTCGGGCGAATATGCTGATCAGCATGACGACTGAGCCGGAACTGCAGCGGGGTGTCGGTGAGCCGGACGGCTTCCGCCGCCTGTGGACCCCCCATCGGATGGCGTACATCCAGGGTGAGAACAAGCCCACCGGCCCGGCTCCGGACGACGGTTGTCCGTTCTGCTCGATCCCGTCGCTGAGCGACGAGGAGGGGCTGGTCATCGCCCGGGGGAGCGCCGTGTTCGCGGTGCTGAACCTCTACCCGTACAACGGCGGGCACCTGATGGTGGTCCCGTACCGGCACGTGGCCGACTACACCGACCTCGACGAGGCGGAGACGGCCGAGCTGGCGGACTTCACCAAGAAGGCGATGACCGCGCTGCGCGCCGCCTCGGGGGCGCACGGGTTCAACATCGGGATGAACCAGGGTGCGGCGGCCGGGGCCGGGATCGCGGCGCACCTGCACCAGCACGTGGTGCCGCGCTGGGGCGGGGACACCAACTTCATGCCGGTGGTCGGCCACACCAAGGTGCTGCCGCAGCTGCTGGCGGACACCCGCAAGATGCTGGCCGAGGCCTGGCCGCAGGGCTGAGCCGGCCGGACGTGCGAAGAGGGGCCCGTCACCGGGGAGTTCCGGTGGCGGGCCCCTCTTCGCACGTCGTTCTCGTTCCCGGTCAGTCGGCGCTGAACTCGTCGACCTTGTACGGGCGGGTGCCCTGCGCCTCGGACTTGATGATCGAGGTGCGGTTCTTGAAGAACCGGTCGGCGTCCAGGTCGTGCTCCTGGAGGAACTCCAGGGTGGCGGTGTGCACCGCGTTCAGCACCGGGACGGAGGCGTTGAGGGCGTTGTCGACCATCGAGCGGTTGTTCCAGGCGGTGCCGACCCAGGAGTGCCGGAGTCCGAACGGCTCGGGCAGGACGAGGCCGCCGCCGAGCCAGCCGAGCAGGCCGGGCATCTTGTGGAAGGGGGCGCGGACGGCCTGGCGGACCACCTCGTCGTTGTCGATCAGGGGGAGCTTGACGGTGCGCTCCTCCCAGAACTTCACCGTCTTGGCGACCGACTTCTCCTTGTCCTTGGGCTTGTCGAAGAAGACGCCCTTGACCGGGCCGAGCGCGTAGCCGGCCACCGAGATGGTGAGCACGTTGGCGAGCAGGGTCACCGTGACGGTGAAGGTGATGATCAGCTTGCCGTCGTGGGTGATGAACTGGGTGGCCAGGTAGTGCCGGGGGCCGCCGGGGAAGGTCTGCTTGTCGGCGAGGCTCTGGACGGCGAAGTCGCGCATCCGCTCGCCGTCCATGTCGGCGCCGCCGGGGCGGCTGATCTCGTCGGCACCCTCGCTGATGTCGAAGACCGCCCACTGCTTGACGGCGACGTTGGGGATGCCGCTGTTGGCGACGTGGCTGATCCCGAGACCCTTGAGGTGGGCGGAGATCCGGCGGATCAGGTCCCACGGGTGGAAGGCCCGGAAGTCGGCGTGGCCCTCGGCGGGGTGCAGGGTGTCGGCCAGGCGCCACTCGCCCCAGCGGCGGCCGGCACCGAGGATGCCCTTGGGGCCGGCGTAGTGGTGGACGTTGGTCTCCTGCTCGGTGTCCAGCCGGCCGAGCTTGTCGCGCAGCTCGTTCGCCTTCTTGTCCAGGTCGTCCCGGGGGACGGCCTTGGCGACGGTGGCGGCGACGGCGCTGCCCTCGACCAGGGCCTGCCAGCGGCCGCGGAGGTCGGTGGCGGAGCGTTCGACGATCCGGCGGGCGAGGTACCAGCCGAGCACCGGGGCGAGCATGGTGATCCGCAGGTAGATGCCGAGGAAGCCGGCCGCCGGGGGCCGGAGCAGCAGGAACCCGGCCAGGACGGCGGCCGCGATCAGGGCGAGGGCACCGTAGGTGTCGGCTCCCCGGGCGTTGTCCCGCTTGAGCCAGGCACGCAGCTGGAAGGCGCCGAGCCAGATCAGGGTGCCGGGGAGGAAGAGCAGGCCGGTGACGACGGTGACGGTGCTGAGCTGCCGGTCGCGGGCGTGCCGGAGTTCCTCGGCGGCCAGGCAGTGCTCGACGACCTGGCGGGTGTCGACGCCGAAGGAGGGGACGAGGGGCTTGCGGTCGCCGCCGAGGGCGCGGGAGATCAGGGCCTTGCTGTAGGCCTCGCCGAGGTTGGGGCGGAAGAGCGCGAAGCGGCCCTTCTTCTGCTTGGCCTCGGGGACGTCGGTGACGAACTTGTCGATCTCGCCGTCGCGGTAGGCGGCGGAGGAGAGCGCCTGGGTGACGGCCGTCTGCGGGCCGGTGTCGGTCCGGGGTATCTGCGCACCCGGGGTCATGTCGAGTGTGGCCACGGTGGCGTCTGCTCCTCCCCTTGTCAGCGGCAGGTTACCGTGCCGTGGCACCCCTGCGCGGATGATCGTCTGAACTACCGTCACGAAGCGGTGCGTTCCGGCCGCACCCGGGCTCGAGGGGCATGATGCCCAGCTTCGGCCGGGTCGATACCCGCCCGGGCCGTCGGCGTGGGGGTGGAGGAGGATGGGAGGTGAAGGCGATGAAGGGGGTTGTCGTGGTGAAGGATCCGGTGCTGGTCTTCGACGGGGACTGCGCGTTCTGTTCGTCCTGCGTGCGCTGGGGGGAGCGGTACCTGCGGCAGACGCTGGCCTCGGGTGGCTGGGATTCGGTGCCGTTCCAGTTCGCGGACCTGGCGGAGCTGGACGCGGTGGCGGGCGGTCGCGGCGAGGTGTCGGCCGAGCGGGCCGAGCGCGAGGTGCTGTGGGTGACGCCGGCCGGCCGGGTGTACGGGGGCGCGCAGGCGGTGGCGCGGCTGCTGCTGCGCACCGGGGGCGCGTGGGCGTACCTGGGTGCGCTGTTGACCTTGGCGCCGGTGCGGCCGGTGGCGGGTGTGGTGTACCGCTGGGTGTCGCGCAACCGGCACCGGATGCCGGGGGGCACGGCGGCGTGCGCGCTGCCGAACCGGAAGGCCGCTCAGTCGGTGTAGCGCTCGGCCAGGGCGGCGGGCATGGGTTCGTGGCGCAGGTAGGCGCGGGAGAACTCGGCGGTGCCGTGGGTGAGCGAGCGCAGGTCGACCGGGTAGCGGACGAGTTCGAGTTCGGGGACCTCCGCGCGCAGCAGGGTCAGCCCCTGGCCACCGGTCTCGGTGCCGAGGACGCGGCCGCGGCGCGCGGAGAGGTCGCCGAGGACGGCGCCGAGGTACTCGTCGGGCAGCAGGACGCTGACGGCGGCGACGGGTTCGAGCAGGCGGATGACGGCGTGCTCGGCGGCGTCGCGCAGGGCGAGGGCGGCGGCGTTCTGGAAGGAGGCGTCGGAGGAGTCGACGGAGTGCGCCTTGCCGTCGGTGAGGGTGACCCGGATGTCGACGAGCGGGAAGCCGGTGGCGACGCCCTTGGCGAGCTGGGCGCGGACGCCCTTCTCGACGGAGGGGATGAAGTGCTTGGGGACGGCGCCGCCGACGACGTGTTCCTGGAACTCGAAGCCGGAGCCG
The DNA here is from genome assembly GCF_055569135.1 of Kitasatospora sp. NPDC029367. Classification (NCBI taxonomy): domain Bacteria; kingdom Bacillati; phylum Actinomycetota; class Actinomycetes; order Kitasatosporales; family Streptomycetaceae; genus Kitasatospora; species Kitasatospora sp. NPDC029367. The sequence goes on along the minus strand of NZ_JBVHYH010000027.1, from coordinate 43,655 downwards.
GCCGGGAGGGGTTCGACCTCCAGGTCGCAGATGGCGTACTGGCCGTGGCCGCCGGACTGTTTGACGAGCCGTCCGTGGCCGGCGGCGGCGGTGCCGAAGGTCTCGCGCAGGGCGACCTTGGGTTCGACGGTGTCGACGTGGACGCCGTGGCGGGTGCGCAGCCGGTCGAGGACGACCTCGGCGTGGGCCTCGCCGGTGCACCAGAGGACGAGCTGGTGCGTGTCGGGGTTCTGTTCCAGCCGTAGGGCCGGGTCCTCGGCGGTGAGCCGGGTGAGGGCCTGGGAGAGCTTGTCGTCGTCGGCCTTGCTGTGGGCTTCGACGGCGATCGGGAGCAGGGGTTCGGGGAGGGTCCAGCCGTCGAGTTCGACGGGGTGGCCGGGGTCGTGGACGGTGTCGCCGGCCCGGGCGCTGGTGAGCTTGGCGGCGCAGACGAGGTCCCCGGCGACGGCGTGCGGGACGGGGCGCTGGAGCTTGCCGAAGGGGCTGGTGAGTCCGGTGACGCGTTCGTCGCCGTTCTGGTCGGCGGTGTGGGCGGGGCCGGCGAGGTGGATCCGGCTGTCGGGGCGCAGGGTGCCGGCGTAGAGGCGCAGCAGGCTGATCCGGCCGACGTAGGCGTCGCCGGTGACGCGGACGACCTGGGCGGCGAGCGGGGCGTCGGGGTCGCAGGCGGGGGCGGGGCGGGTGCGTTCGGTGGGGTTCGGGAAGGTGTGGGCGATCAGGTCGAGGAGTTCGGCGGCGCCGAGGCCGTTGTCGCTGGTGGGGACGGCGGGGTGGAGGGTGCAGTCGAGGACTTCGCGGCGCATCCCGGCTTCGAGGGAGTCGGCGTCGAGGGGGTCGCCGGAGAGGTAGCGCTCCATGAGGGTGTCGTCCTGGCCGGAGATGGCTTCGACGAGGCTGTCGTGGGCGGGGCCGGTGTCGGGGAGGGGGTCGGCGTCGCCGTAGGTGTCGCCGGTGAGGAGGTCGACGCTGCCGTCGGGGTGCCCGTCGTGGAGGACGGGCAGGAAGAGCGGGCGCAGGGTGTCCGGGCCCAGTTCGAAGGCGTCGTGGCAGCTGGTGAGGATGTCGTCGAAGCCGGCGCGGGCGAGGTCGAGTTTGGCGACGGCGATGGCGCGGGGGATGCCCTCGGCGGCGCACTCGCGCCAGAGGGCGCGGGTGGGGGCGGTGACCGGGTCGGTGGCGGAGACCACGAAGACGGCGGCGTCGGCGGCGTGCAGGGCGGCGCGCAGGTCGGCGGCGAAGTCGGGGTGCCCGGGCGGGTCGATCAGGTTGATCTTGACGCCCTTCCACTCGAGGGGGAGCAGCGAGAGCTGGACGGAGCGTTGCTGCTGGTGCTCGATGTCCTCGTGGTCGGAGACGGTGGTGCCGTCGGCGACGCGGCCGGGGCGGCCGGTGGCGCCGGCGGCGAGGGCGAGGGATTCGGCGAGGGTGGTCTTGCCCACACCGCTGGAGCCGACGAGGACGACGTTGCGCAGGTCCGTGGGGCCGGTGACGGCGGGTGCCTGGCCGGCTCGTGCGGTGCTGCGGTCGGGCATCGGGGTCTCCTCCCGTGGCGCCGAAGCTGTCCTTGGCAGTTTAGGGTCGGGGCCTGTCGGGCGCGTGTCGTGCGGGGGGTCGTGGCCGGGGGGCGTCCGGCGGTGCGTGCGTCGGAGCGTGTCCCGGGCGTGGCTACGATGGGTGCGCCGGGCGGGCTCATTCGTCCGGCCGTCTGCCGCGTGTGTTGCGCCAGGCGGGTACCTGGGAGATCGGAGCGGCTGGGAAGGCCATGCTCAACAAATACGCGCGTGCCTTCTTCACACGTGTTCTGACCCCGTTCGCCGCGTTCCTGATCCGGCTGGGCGTGAGCCCGGACGCCGTGACGCTGATCGGTACGGCCGGTTCGGTGGCCGGTGCGCTGGTGTTCTTCCCGCGCGGGGAGTTCTTCTGGGGCACCATCACGATCACGCTGTTCATCTTCTCGGACCTGGTGGACGGGAACATGGCCCGCCAGCTGGGCCGGACCAGCAAGTGGGGCGCCTTCCTGGACTCCACGCTGGACCGGGTCGCGGACGCGGCGATCTTCGGCGGTCTGGCCATGTGGTACGCGGGCAAGGGCGACAACGACCTGCTCTGCGCGGTGGCGATCTTCTGCCTGGCCAGCGGCCTGGTGGTGTCGTACACGAAGGCGCGGGCGGAGAGCCAGGGCCTGCCGTGCGACGTGTCGGGGCTGGTGGAACGGGCCGAGCGGCTGGTGATCAGCCTGGTGGCGGCCGGGGTGGCCGGTCTGCACGTGTTCGGGGTGCCGTACGTGGAGTGGCTGCTGCCGGTGGCGCTGTGGCTGGTGGCGGCGGGCAGCCTGGTGACGGTGGTCCAGCGGATGGTGACCGTGCGCCGTGAGGCGTTCGAGGCCGACCGAGCGGCGGCCGGGAGCTGATGGGGGGCGTTCTGCGGTGACGGACCGACTGGTGTACTGGGCGTACGCGCTGGGCTGGGCGGTGTTGAAGCACCTGCCGGAGCCGGTGGCGCGGTGGCTGTTCGACCGGCTGGCGGACTACGCCTGGCGTCGTCGCGGGCCGCGGGTGCGGCAGCTGGAGGCGAACCTGCGCCGGGTGCGTCCGGGCCTGCACGAGGCGGCGCTGCGGCGGTTGTCGCGGGCCGGGATGCGCTCCTACCTGCGGTACTGGATGGAGTCCTTCCGGCTGCCGGTGTGGAGCCGGGAGCGGGTCCTGCGGGACGTCCAGGTGGACGGCTACGAGCACCTGCGGGAGGTGCTGGACTCCGGGCGGGGCGCGGTGGTGGCGCTGCCGCACATGGGCAACTGGGACTTGGCGGGCACCTGGATAGCGCAGCTGGGCCACCCCTTCACGACGGTCGCGGAGCGGTTGAAGCCGGAGCGGCTGTTCGACCGGTTCGTCGAGTTCCGGGAGGGGCAGGGCATGGAGGTCCTGGCGCTGTCCGGCGGCGGGGTGAACGTGATCGGCACGCTGGCGCGGCGGCTGCGCGCGGGCAAGCTGGTGTGCCTGGTGGGGGACCGGGACCTCTCGGAGGCCGGGATCGAGGTGTCCTTCTTCGGTGAGGCGACCCGGATGCCGGCCGGGCCGGCGGCGCTGGCCCAGCGCACCGGCGCGGCGCTGCTGCCGGTGACGCTCTGGTACGACGGTCCGGTGCTGCGGGGGGTCATCCACCCGGAGGTGCGGGTGCCGGAGGAGGGCGACCGCAAGGCGCGGACGCTGGCGATGACCCAGGCGATGGCCGACGTCTGGCAGAAGGGGATCGGCGAGCACCCGCAGGACTGGCACATGCTGCAGAAGTTCTGGCTGGCCGACCTGCCGGCCCGTGAGACGGTGCGGGGAGAGTCCGCGGCGGTGCGCGCCGCCGCCGTGAAGGAGCCCGCCACCGAGGCCTCCGGCGCCTGAGTCCGGCCCGTACGACTGCCCGAAGGAAGCTTGAGGAACCCGTGAAGATCGGCATCGTCTGCCCGTACGACTGGGACGTCCCCGGCGGGGTGCAGTTCCACATCCGGGACCTCGCCGAGCACCTGATCGGTCTGGGGCACCAGGTGTCGGTGCTGGCGCCGGCCGAGGACGACGAGGCGCTGCCGCCGTACGTGGTCTCGGCGGGGCGGGCGGTGGCGGTGCCGTACAACGGGTCGGTGGCCCGGCTGAGCTTCGGCATCCTGTCGGCGGCCCGGGTGCGGCGGTGGCTGCGCGAGGGGCGCTTCGACATCCTGCACGTGCACGAGCCGGCCTCGCCGAGCCTGTCGATGCTGGCGGCCTGGTCGGCGACCGGGCCGATGGTGGGCACCTTCCACACCTCGAACCCGCGCTCGCGGGCGATGATCGCGGCCTCGCCGATCCTCCAGCCGGGGCTGGAGAAGATGCGGGCCCGGATCGCGGTGTCGGAGTACGCCCGGCGGACCCTGGTGGAGCACCTGGGCGGGGACGCGGTGGTGATCCCCAACGGGGTGGACGTGGGGTTCTTCGCGGAGGCCGAGCCGGACGAGCGGTGGACGGGCGGTGCGGCGGCGGGGGAGCCGGGCACGATCGGCTTCATCGGCCGGATCAACGAGCCGCGCAAGGGCCTGCCGACGCTGCTGGCGGCGCTGCCGCGGATCCTGGCGGAGCGGCCGGGGGTGCGGCTGCTGGTCGCCGGCAAGGGCGACGAGGAGGAGGCGGTGGCCGGCCTGGCGCCCGAGGTGCGCGCGCAGGTGGAGTTCCTGGGCATGGTCTCGGACCGGGAGAAGGCCCGGCTGCTGCGCAGCGTGGACCTGTACGTGGCGCCGAACACCGGTGGCGAGAGCTTCGGGATCATCCTGGTCGAGGCGATGTCGGCGGGCGCCCCGGTGCTGGCCAGCGACCTGGACGCGTTCAAGCAGGTGCTGGACGGCGGGGACGCCGGGGAGCTGTTCCCGGTGGAGGACGCGGACGCGCTGGCCCGTACGGCGCTGCGGCTGCTGGGGGACCCGGGGCGGCTGGAGGAGCTGCGCAAGGCGGCCTCCCGGCACGTGCGGCGGTTCGACTGGTCGACGGTCGGCGCGGACATCCTGGCGGTGTACGAGACGGTGACGGCCGGGGCGGCGGCGGTGGTCGAGGAGGACGAGCGCAGCGCTCCGAGCCGAAGGACGCGCCGGTGACGAAAGCGAGGGGCGAGTCATGGGCGGCGCGGCCGGTTCGGCCTGGCCCGGGACTGACGGCCGGGGCGTGGGTGGCGCCCGGTGTCGGTGGGGTTAGGGTCGGGCCGACCGCACCACTGTGACCCCTGGGGGAAACGATGCCGCAGATCTCCGTCGACTACTCGTCCGGCCTGGCCGGGTCCTTCGAGCGCCGGGCGCTGGGCCTGGCGATCAACCGGCTGGCGGAGGAGACGATCGACGCCAAGCCGGGGTCCTGCAAGACGCTGTTCCGGCAGAGCGAGGACCTGGTGGTCGGCTCCGACGGGCCGGTGGGTGACGCCCAGGTGTACGTCGAGTTCCAGGTGTTCCCGGGCCGTACGCCGGAGGCGAAGGCGGCGCTGAGCGAGGGCGTGCTGGCGCTGCTGGCGCAGCACGTGCGGCCGGCGCCCGGGACGCGGCTGTTCACCGCGGTGAACATCGCGGACATCGACCGGGAGAGCTACCGCAGCGGAGTCGTCCAGGGCTGACACCGGGCGGGTCGGCCGGTGACACCCGGTAACGTAGCGGTCCGTGACTACCTGGATCTGGGCCGGCGTGGCCGTGGTGCTGTTCGGCATGTACCTGAGTTGGACGGCCGGCCGTCTGGACCGGCTGCACGCCCGGATCGACGCCGCGCGGGCGGCGCTGGACGCGCAGCTGGTCCGACGGGCCTCGGTGGCGATGGAGCTGGCGACGTCCTCGCTGCTGGACCCGGCGGCCTCGCTGCTGCTGCTGGACGCGGCGCACGCGGCCCGGCAGGCCGATGACGAGCAGCGCGAGGTTGCGGAGAGTCAGTTGAGCCTGGCGCTGCGGGCGGTGTTCGAGGAGTCGGAGCAGGTGGCGGCGCTGGTCGCGGAGCCTGGGGGCGACGAGGCGGTTCGTGATCTGACGGCCGCGGTGCGGCGGGTGCCGATGGCCCGCCGGTTCCACAACGACGCGGTGCGGGCGGCGCGGGCGGTGCGGGAGCACCGGCTGGTGCGGTACTTCCGGTTGGCGGGCAAGGCGCCGTTCCCGCTGGCCTTCGAGATGGACGACGCCCCGCCGCCCGCCCTTACGCCCGAGGGAGCGCCTGCTTAGGCTGTCCTCGGATACGGCCCGTTTGTCGCATCCCGTCGTCCGGGCTGGACTTGGTGGCGCATGGTTGGGCCATCCGATCTGCCTACCATAGGGCGATAGCACTGGTTAATCTTCGAGTGAGGTCTCACGTGTCCACCACCCCCACCACCGCAGACCAGCCGCAGATCGGTACCGCCCGGGTCAAGCGCGGCATGGCCGAGCAGCTCAAGGGCGGTGTGATCATGGATGTGGTCAACGCCGAGCAGGCGAAGATCGCCGAGGACGCCGGCGCGGTGGCCGTCATGGCGCTGGAGCGGGTTCCGGCCGACATCCGCAAGGACGGCGGCGTGGCCCGCATGTCCGACCCGAACATGATCGAGGAGATCATCGAGGCGGTCTCCATCCCGGTGATGGCCAAGTCCCGCATCGGGCACTTCGTGGAGGCCCAGGTCCTGCAGTCGCTGGGTGTCGACTACATCGACGAGTCCGAGGTGCTGACCCCGGCCGACGAGGTCAACCACTCCGACAAGTGGGCCTTCACCACCCCCTTCGTCTGCGGTGCCACCAACCTGGGCGAGGCCCTGCGCCGCATCGCCGAGGGTGCGGCCATGATCCGCTCGAAGGGCGAGGCCGGCACCGGCAACGTCGTCGAGGCCGTCCGCCACCTGCGCCAGATCAAGAACGAGATCGGCCAGCTGCGGGCGCTGGACCACAACGAGCTGTACGCCGCCGCCAAGGAGCTGCGCGCCCCGTACGAGCTGGTCAAGGAGGTCGCCGAGCTCGGCAAGCTGCCGGTCGTGCTGTTCTCCGCCGGTGGCGTGGCCACCCCGGCCGACGCCGCGCTGATGCGCCAGCTGGGCGCCGAGGGCGTCTTCGTCGGCTCCGGCATCTTCAAGTCGGGCGACCCGGCCAAGCGTGCCGCCGCCATCGTGAAGGCCACCACCTTCTTCGACGACCCGAAGATCATCGCGGACGCCTCCCGCAACCTGGGCGAGGCCATGGTCGGCATCAACTGCGACACCCTGCCGGAGACCGAGCGCTACGCCAACCGCGGCTGGTAACCACCCCCGCCCTTCGCCCGGCCCGCCGCAGCGCCTCGGTGTGCGGCGGGCCGCGCCGCGTCCTTCCGTAGTAACGATCGATAGAGGTTGAAGACCGTGAGCACTCCAGTCATCGGCGTCCTCGCCCTCCAGGGCGACGTCCGCGAGCACCTGGTGGCGCTGGCCGAGGCCGACGCGCTGGCCCGTCCGGTGCGCCGCGCCGAGGAGCTGGCCGAGGTCGACGCGCTGGTGATCCCCGGCGGGGAGTCCACCACCATGTCCAAGCTGGCCCTGCTGTTCGGCGTGATGGAGCCGCTGCGCGAGCGGGTCGCGGCCGGCATGCCGGTGTACGGCACCTGCGCGGGAATGATCATGCTGGCCGACAAGATCCTCGACGGCCGGGAGGACCAGGAGAGCGTCGGCGGCATCGACATGACGGTGCGCCGCAACGCCTTCGGCCGGCAGAACGAGTCCTTCGAGTCCGGCCTCGCCTTCAAGGGCCTGGAGGAGCAGCCGGTGCACGGCGTCTTCATCCGCGCCCCCTGGGTCGAGGCGGTCGGCGCGGGCGTCGAGGTGCTGGCGGAGCTGCCCGGCGCCGACGGCCCGGAGAGCCGGATCGTGGCCGTGCGCCAGGGCAACCTGCTGGCCACCTCGTTCCACCCGGAGCTCACCGGCGACCACCGCGTGCACGCCTACTTCGTGCGGATGGTCGAGGAGCACCTCGCCGCCCGCTAGGCGGTGGTGGCCGTGTGCGTCCCACCGGTGACGACACCGGTAAGATCTCAGCTGTTTCATTTCCATTTGGCGACGTAAAGGAGCTGGCGATGTCCGGCCACTCTAAGTGGGCTACCACCAAGCACAAGAAGGCCGTGATCGACGCCAAGCGCGGCAAGCTCTTCGCCAAGATGATCAAGAACATCGAGGTGGCGGCGCGTACCGGCGGTCCCGACCCGGCGGGCAACCCGACCCTCTACGACGCCATCCAGAAGGCGAAGAAGAGCTCGGTCCCGATCGACAACATCAACCGCGCCGTCAAGCGCGGTGGCGGTCTGGAGGCCGGCGGCGCCGACTACCAGACCATCATGTACGAGGGCTACGGCCCGAACGGTGTCGCCGTCCTGATCGAGTGCCTCACCGACAACCGCAACCGCGCGGCCTCCGACGTGCGCGTCGCGATGACCCGCAACGGCGGCTCGATGGCCGACCCGGGCTCGGTGTCGTACCTGTTCAACCGCAAGGGCGTCGTGATCGTCCCCAAGGCCGACGGCGTGGACGAGGACAAGCTGTTCGAGGTCGTCCTCGACCAGGAGCCGGAGGAGATCAACGACCTCGGCGACTCCTTCGAGATCGTCTCCGAGGCCTCCAAGATGGTCGCCGTGCGCACCGCGCTGGTGGACGCCGGTGTCGACTACGACTCGGCCGAGGCCAACTTCCTCCCGAGCATGCAGGTCGAGCTGGACGTCGAGGGCGCCCGCAAGATCCTCAAGCTGATCGACGCGCTGGAGGACAGCGACGACGTGCAGAACGTCTTCGCCAACTTCGACATCTCCGACGAGGTCGGCGCGCAGCTCGACTCCGAGTGACCCGGCGTCGCCCGTACGTCGGTGAGTGATCGTTCTCACTGCCCGGCCCGGTGGTCCCAGGACCGCCGGGCCGGTGTCGTCGGCGGGGTTGTCGGACCCGGGCGGTAGCCTTCGCGAAGGCCGCTCGCCGTGAGTGGCGGATCGGCGAGGGACGGGGCGTGGCGTGCGGGTGCTGGGTGTTGACCCGGGGCTGACCAGGTGCGGGGTCGGCGTGGTCGAGGGCACGCCGGGCCGGCCGCTGCGGATGGCCGGGGTGGGCGTGGTGCGCACACCGGCCGACGCCGAGATCGGGCAGCGGCTGCTGCTGGTGGAACAGGGGCTGGAGAGCTGGCTGGACGAGCACCGGCCCGACCTGGTCGCGGTCGAGCGGGTCTTCGCCCAGCACAACGTCCGCACCGTGATGGGCACGGCCCAGGCGAGCGCGGTCGCGATGCTCTGCGCCACCCGGCGCGGCATCCCGGTCACCCTGCACACCCCCAGCGAGGTCAAGGCCGCCGTCACCGGCTCGGGCCGGGCGGACAAGGCCCAGGTCACGGCCATGGTGCAGCGCCTGCTGCGGCTGGACGCCCCGCCCAAGCCGGCGGACGCGGCCGACGCGCTGGCACTGGCGATCTGCCACATCTGGCGCGGCGGGACGACCAACCGGCTGCAGGCCGCGGCCCAGGCCGCCGCCCAGGCCGCCCGCTCCGGGCCCGCGCAGGGCCGCCCCTTCTCCGTGAAAGGCAGTAGTCGGTGATCGCCTTCGTGCAAGGACCGGTGGCGGCCATCGCCTCCGGCATCGCGGTGGTCGAGGTAGGTGGGGTCGGCATGGCCGTCCAGTGCACCCCGAACACCCTGGCCGGCCTGCGGCTCGGTGAGCCCGCCCGGCTGGCCACCTCGCTGGTGGTCCGGGAGGACTCGCTGACCCTGTTCGGCTTCGCCGACGACGACGAGCGGGCCGTGTTCGAGATCCTCCAGGCCGCGCCCGGCGTGGGCCCCAAGCTGGCGCAGGCGATCCTGGGCGTGCACAGCCCCGACGCGCTGCGCGCCGCGGTGGCGGGCGGGGACGAGAAGGCGCTGGTCGCGGTGCCGGGCATCGGCAAGGCGAAGGCGGCCAAGCTGCTGCTGGAGTACAAGGACAAGCTGGGCGCCCCGCACGGCGCGGTGCCCGCGCAGAAGCCGATCGCCACCGGCCCCGCGCCGTGGAGCGAGCAGCTGCACGCCGCGCTGACCGGCCTCGGCTACGCCCCGCGCGAGGCGGACGACGCGGTCGCCGCCGTCGCCCCGGAGGCGGAGGCCCAGCAGACGCCGGACGTCGGCGCCCTGCTGCGGCTGGCCCTGCGCGGCCTCAACCGCGCCCGCTGAATCCACCTGACGACCTGTCCGCTTGTCGACACCGACACCGGAGACTCTGGAGCCCGCGAGGATGTACGACTCGGAACCCGCCGACCGGCTGGTGACCGCCGCCGCCGACGGCGAGGACCAGGCGGTCGAGGCCGCGCTGCGCCCCAAGGCGCTGGACGAGTTCATCGGCCAGGAGCGGGTGCGCGAGCAGCTCTCCCTGGTGCTCCAGGCGGCCCGCCAGCGCGGCAGCGCGCCCGACCACGTGCTGCTGAGCGGCCCGCCCGGACTGGGCAAGACCACCCTCTCCATGATCATCGCCGCCGAGCTGGGCGCCCCGATCCGGATCACCTCCGGCCCGGCCATCCAGCACGCGGGGGACCTCGCGGCGATCCTCTCCTCGCTCACCGAGGGCGAGGTGCTCTTCCTCGACGAGATCCACCGGATGTCCCGGCCGGCCGAGGAGATGCTCTACATGGCGATGGAGGACTTCCGGGTCGACGTGATCGTCGGCAAGGGCCCGGGCGCCACCGCCATCCCGCTGGAGCTGCCGCCCTTCACCCTGGTCGGCGCCACCACCCGGGCCGGGCTGCTGCCGCCGCCGCTGCGCGACCGCTTCGGCTTCACCGGGCACATGGAGTTCTACGCCCCGGCCGAGCTCCAGCGGGTGGTGCACCGCTCGGCCGCGCTGCTGGACGTCGAGATAGACCCGGCCGGTGCGGCCGAGATCGCCGGGCGCTCGCGGGGCACCCCGCGCATCGCCAACCGGCTGCTGCGCCGGGTCCGCGACTACGCCCAGGTCCGGCACGACGGCGTGGTCAGCGCCGGGATCGCCGCCCGGGCGCTGGACGTCTACGAGGTGGACGCCCGCGGCCTGGACCGGCTGGACCGCGCGGTGCTGGACGCACTGCTCCGGCTGTTCGGCGGTGGCCCGGTCGGCCTGTCGACCCTCGCCGTCGCGGTGGGGGAGGAGGCCGAGACGGTCGAGGAGGTGGCCGAGCCCTTCCTGGTCCGTGAGGGCCTGCTCGCCCGCACCCCGCGCGGCCGGATCGCCACCGCCGCCGCCTGGCAGCACCTGGGCCTGACCCCGCCGGTCCAGACCACTCGGGGCAGCGTGCCGCCCCAGCCGGAGCTGTTCCGGCCGGACGGAAGTTGACCGCTCTCGGCCGAACGGGTGAGACCTGGCCGTCGGTTCCCACCCCTCCCCGGTGCGGTGCCCCGGGGAGGGGGCAGGGGAGAAGTCCCGGGAATCGGTGCAGGCGGAGGGTCGCCACTTTCGGCGGCAGGATGCGATGCTTGGCGTTGTCCGATCAGTTCGGGGTCGCCTAGACTCCGCCGGACCGCCCCTCTCACCTGACGGGCCGACCCATACCACACAGGCCGCCGGCCGGCGGCCCGTAAAGGACCCTGGCTGCTGTGAACCTCATCATCCTCCTCCTCCCGATCATCGCGATCGTGCTCATGTTCCGGTCGCAGAAGAAGCGCCAGTCGCAGATGCAGCAGATGCAGACGTCGCTGGAGCCCGGGGCGGGGGTGCGCACCATCGGCGGCCTGTACGCCCAGGTGAAGGCGGTCAACGACGAGACCGTCGAGCTGGAGCTCGCGCCCGGCGTGGTCTCCCACTTCACGAAGAGCGCCATCGCGGCCGTCCTGGACCCCCAGGAGTACGACGCGATCATCAACGGTCGTCCCGCCGACGACGAGCTGTCCGAGCCGGAGGCCGAGGACGCCGACGCCGCGCCGGTCGAGGACAAGCCGCTGACGCTCACCAAGGACAGCGCCGAGAAGGGCGATGTCAAGGGGGATGTCGAGGGCGGGGCTCCCGCGAGCAAGTAGTACGGCCGGGCAACCCGCCCGGTCGCGCGGCGCAGTGCCGCGAGCCCACAGGACCTCAGGGCCGCAGACCCGCCATGCCCCCGTTCCGCCACGAGCCGGACGGGGGTCCGGTCGGCGAAGTGGCATGGACAGGGAGAAACGAGCAAGGTGGCAACACCCAAGTCGCGCCCGCGCGACGGCTACCCAGGGCGGGCGCTGGCCCTCATCCTGGTCGTCACCGTCGGACTGGTCGCCCTCATGTTCGGGACGGGCAACACCAAGCCCCGGCTCGGTATCGACCTCGCAGGCGGCACCAGCATCACGCTGACCGCGAAGTCGAAGGATCCCAAGGCGATCAACAAGGCGAACATGGACATCGCCGTCGGGATCATGGAGCGCCGCGTCAACGGGATGGGTGTCTCCGAGGCGGAGGTCCAGACCCAGGGCTCTGACACGATCATCGTGAACATCCCCAAGGGCGGCGACAAGCAGAACGCGGCGGACCAGGTCGGGACCACCGCGCAGCTGTTCTTCCGTCCGGTCCTGGCGGTCGCGCCGAGCGGCTTCACCCCGCCCGTGCCCACCGGCACCCCGTCCGCGGGCGCCTCGGGCACCCCGAGCGCCGCCCCGTCGGGCAGCGCGACCCCCACGGCCGGTGCGAGCGGCTCCGCGAGCCACGCACCCACCGCGTCCGCCAGTGCGAGCGCCACCAAGCAGGGCCGCTCCGTCGGTGAGGCCCTGGCCGCCGAGGGCTCCTCCCCGAGCGCCGCCGCCACGGGCGTCAGCGGCACCCCGTCCGCCCCCGCCACCGGGTCGGCCGCCCCGTCCGCCTCGGGCACCCCGAGCGCCCAGGCCACCCAGCCCAGCGCCGCCGACGTGTCCGCGGCGATGACCCAGGGCACCGTGCCGCCGGAGCTGGCCGCCGCGTTCGCCAAGCTCGACTGCACCAAGCCGGAGGAGCGCGCGGCGCAGACCGGCGCCGTGGACAAGGCCGTCGTCGTCTGCTCGCAGAAGCCCGTCAAGGGCGGCTACTACGAGAAGCTGGCGCTCGGCCCCGTCGCGGTCAAGGGCTCGGACGTCTCCAAGGCGCAGCCCAGCCTCGACACCCAGACGGGTGCCGGCTGGCAGGTCCAGCTGCAGTTCAACGGCACCGGCACCGACGCCTTCACCAAGGTCACCGGCCAGCTCGCCTCCCAGACCCCGCCGAACAACCAGTTCGCGATCGTGCTGGACAACCAGGTCGTCTCGCACCCGCAGGTCAACGGCCCGATCCCCGGCGGCAGCGCGGTGATCACCGGCCAGTTCAGCCAGGCCGAGGCGCAGGACCTCTCCAATGTGCTGAGCTACGGCGCCCTGCCGCTGGAGTTCAACAAGGGCGACGTCACCACCGTCTCCCCGGCGCTCGGCAGCGACCAGCTCAAGGCGGGTCTGGTCGCCGGCGCGATCGGCATGCTGCTGGTGGTCGCCTACTCGCTGATCTACTACCGCGGCCTCGGCCTGGTCTCGATCGCCGGTCTGGTCGTCTCGGCGGCCCTGACCTACTCGATCATGAGCCTGCTCGGCGGCGGGATCGGCTTCGCGCTGAACCTGCCCGCGGTCTGCGGTGCGATCGTCGCGATCGGCATCACCGCCGACTCCTTCATCGTGTACTTCGAGCGCATCCGCGACGAGGTCCGCGAGGGCGCCCCGCTGCGCCCGGCCGTCCAGCGGGCCTGGCCGCGGGCCCGACGCACCATCCTGGTCTCGGACTTCGTCTCCTTCCTCTGTGCCGCGGTGCTCTACGTGGTCTCGGTCGGCAAGGTCCAGGGCTTCGCGTTCACCCTGGGTCTGACCACCGCGCTGGACGTCGTGGTGATCTTCCTCTTCACCAAGCCGATGATCACGCTGCTGGCCCGGCGGAAGTTCTTCTCCGACGGCCACCCGTGGTCCGGCCTGGACCCGAAGCGGCTGGGCGCCCGCCCGCCGCTGCGCAGCACCCGTCGTCGTAACCCCTCCTCTGCCGCCGTGAAGGAGGCCTGACACCGTGTCGCGCTTCTCCAATCTGGGTCACCGGCTCTACCAGGGCGAGGTCAGCTTCGACTTCGTCGGCCGCCGCAAGCTCTGGTACTCGATCTCCGGCGTGATCGTGCTGGTCGCGGCGATCGGCCTGGCGATGGGCCTGCACCTGGGCATCGAGTTCAAGGGCGGCTCGGTCTACACCGTGACCAAGCCGGGCCTGACGGTCTCCCAGGCCCAGGACACCGCCGACGGGATCGTCTCCTCGCACCCGCTGGTGCAGTCGACGGACAACGACAAGATCCGCATCCAGGTCAGCACCGACGAGACGAAGAGCTCGGACGAGATCCGCTCGCAGCTCTCGCAGAAGCTCGGCGTGCCGCTGGACACCGTCGAGGCCCAGGTGATCGGCCCCAGCTGGGGCAAGCAGATCTCCAACAAGGCGCTCACCGGCCTGGTCGTCTTCATGGTCCTGGTGACGGTCTACCTGGCGATCGCCTTCGAGTGGCGGATGGCGGTGGCCGCCCTGGTCGCCCTCATCCACGACCTCCTGATCACCATCGGCGTCTACGCCCTGGTGGGCTTCGAGGTCACCCCCGGTACGGTGATCGGCTTCCTGACCATCCTCGGGTACTCGCTCTACGACACGGTCGTCGTCTTCGACACCGTGAAGGAGAACGCCAAGGGGATCACCAAGCAGAACAAGCTCACCTACAGCGAGGCGGCCAACGCGGGCCTCAACCAGACCCTGGTGCGCTCGCTCAACACCACCGTGGTGGCGCTGCTGCCGGTCGCCGCGCTGCTGTTCATCGGTGGCGGCCTGCTGGGCGCCGGCACCCTGAACGACATCTCGCTCGCGCTGTTCATCGGCCTCGCGGCCGGTGCCTACTCCTCGATCTGCGTCGCCACCCCGCTGCTGGCGCAGCTCAAGGAGGAGCAGCCGGAGATGAAGGCGCTGCGCAAGCGCGTCCTGCAGCACCGGGCCGCCGCGGCGGCCAAGGGCGAGGCCGCCGATGCGACGGCGTCGGACGAGGGTGCGGAGGACGACCAGCCTGCGGGTATGGTCGGTCAGCGCGGCCGGTCGGCCGGCACCACGCGTGCCAAGGGCCGTCCGTCCACCAAGCGCTGAACCGCACCCGACCCTGAGGACAGAACACCGTGACCACCGCCGACACCGCACTGGCCGAGCTGCTGAACAGCCGGATCCGGGACGTCCCGGACTACCCGAAGCCGGGTGTGCTGTTCAAGGACATCGCGCCGCTGCTCGCCGACGCCGAGGCCTTCGGCGCCCTCACCCGGGCGCTGGCGGACCGGGCGCTGGAGCTCGGGGCGACCAAGGTGGTGGGCCTGGAGGCGCGCGGCTTCGTGCTGGCGGCTCCGGCGGCCTTCGCGGCCGGGCTCGGCTTCGTGCCGGTCCGCAAGGCCGGCAAGCTGCCCGGCGAGGTGTTCCGGCGCTCGTACGAGCTGGAGTACGGCTCGGCGACGCTGGAGGTGCAGTGCGACGCCTTCGCGCCCGGTGAGCGGGTGCTGGTGGTGGACGACGTGCTGGCCACCGGTGGCACCATCGGTGCCTCGCTGGACCTGGTGAAGGAGGCCGGCGCCGAGCTGGCGGGCGTTGTGGTGCTGATGGAGCTGGGCTTCCTGGACGGCCGCGAGCGGCTGTCCGGGCACCTGGGCGACGCCCCGCTGGAGACGCTGGTCACGGTCTGAGAGGCAGGACGGAAGGACGGCGGTCGGATCATCCGACCGCCGTCCTTCCGCTTTCGGGCCCGGCCCGATGAACACCGGGCCGCCCGGCTCGGTACCATGAAGATTCATCCCCTCCCGGTTGTGCCCGGACCGCACGGGCCTCGGCGGGGGTCGGCCCCGGTGCCCCGAGGAGTGTCCTTGCCCGACGAGGTTGTGCCCACGGCCGCAGCGGCCGCCCCCGAGAACCGCCCCACGCCCTCGGGGGCCACCCCGGCACGCCCGACGCCGGCCTCCTCGCGCCAGCTCGCCCCGCTCGGCCGCGGCTCCGGCAGCGGGATGCGCGCCCGGCTGGCCCGCCTCGGCGGCCAGCGCTCCAGCGTGCTGAACCCCGTCCTGGAGCCGCTGTTCCGCTCGATCCGGGCGAACGACCCCAAGGCCGACCCGGCGCTGCTGCGCGACATCGAGCGCGCCTACGCCGTCGCCGAGAAGTGGCATCGCGGGCAGAAGCGCAAGAGCGGTGACCCCTACATCACCCACCCGTTGGCGGTCGCGACCATCCTGGCCGAGCTCGGCATGGACGCCCCGACCCTGATGGCCGGGCTGCTGCACGACACGGTCGAGGACACCGACTACGGCCTGGAGACCCTGCGCAAGGACTTCGGCGACTCGGTGGCCCTGCTGGTCGACGGCGTCACCAAGCTGGACCGGGTCAAGTTCGGCGAGGCCGCGCAGGCCGAGACCGTCCGCAAGATGGTCGTCGCGATGGCCAAGGACCCGCGGGTCCTGGTGATCAAGCTCGCCGACCGCCTGCACAACATGCGCACCATGCGCTACCTCAAGCGGGAGAAGCAGGAGAAGAAGGCCCGCGAGACGCTGGAGATCTACGCCCCGCTGGCGCACCGGCTGGGCATGAACACCATCAAGTGGGAGCTGGAGGACCTCGCCTTCGCGATCCTCTACCCCAAGATGTACGACGAGATCGTCCGGCTGGTCGCCGAGCGCGCCCCCAAGCGGGACGAGTACCTGGCGACCGTCATCGACCAGGTCCAGGCGGACCTGCGCGGCGCCCGGATCACCGCCTCCGTCACCGGCCGGCCGAAGCACTACTACTCGGTCTACCAGAAGATGATCGTCCGGGGCCGGGACTTCGCCGAGATCTACGACCTGGTGGGCATCCGGGTCCTGGTCGACACCGTCCGCGACTGCTACGCGGCGCTGGGCACCATCCACGCGCGGTGGAACCCGGTGCCGGGGCGGTTCAAGGACTACATCGCGATGCCCAAGTTCAACATGTACCAGTCGCTGCACACCACGGTGATCGGTCCCGGCGGCAAGCCCGTCGAACTGCAGATCCGTACCTTCGACATGCACCGGCGGGCCGAGTACGGCATCGCCGCGCACTGGAAGTACAAGCAGCGCGCCGTCGCCGGGGCCTCCAAGGTCCGCACCGACACCCCGACCCAGGTCCGCAAGGACGACAAGGCCGGCGCCGTCAACGAGATGGCCTGGCTGCGGCAGCTGCTGGACTGGCAGAAGGAGACCGCCGACCCGGGCGAGTTCCTGGAGTCGCTGCGCTTCGACCTGGCCAGCAACGAGGTCTTCGTCTTCACCCCCAAGGGTGACGTGATAGCCCTGCCCGCCGGCGCCACCCCGGTCGACTTCGCCTTCGCGGTGCACACCGAGGTCGGCTACCGGACCATAGGGGCCCGGGTCAACGGCCGGCTGGTGCCGCTGGAGTCGACGCTGGAGAACGGCGACACCGTCGAGGTGTTCACCTCCAAGGCGGAGAACGCCGGACCCTCCCGGGACTGGCTGGGCTTCGTCAAGTCCCCGCGCGCCCGCAACAAGATCCGCGCCTGGTTCTCCAAGGAGCGCCGCGAGGAGGCGATCGAGCACGGCAAGGAGGCGATCGTCCGGGCGATGCGCAAGCAGGGCCTGCCGATCCAGCGGATCCTGACCGGCGACTCGCTGGTCACCCTGGCCCACGAGATGCGCTACCCCGACATCTCCTCGCTCTACGCCGCCATCGGCGAGGGGCACGTCGCGGCGCAGAACATCGTCCAGAAGCTGGTCCAGGCGCTGGGCGGCGAGGAGGGGGCCACCGAGGACCTCGCCGAGACGGCCACCCCGACCCACGACAACCGGCGGGCCGTGCGCCGCCGGGCCAAGGGCGACCCGGGCGTGATCGTCAAGGGCGTCGAGGACGTCTGGGTCAAGCTGTCCCGCTGCTGCACCCCGGTGCCGGGCGACCCGATCGTCGGCTTCGTCACCCGCGGCAACGGCGTCTCGGTGCACCGCGCCGACTGCGTCAACGTCGAGTCGCTGAGCCAGCAGCCCGAGCGGATGATCGACGTCGAGTGGGCGGCCACCCAGTCCTCGGTCTTCCTGGTGGCCATCCAGGTCGAGGCGCTGGACCGCTCCCGGCTGCTCTCGGACGTCACCCGGGTGCTCTCCGACCAGCACGTCAACATCCTGTCGGCGGCGGTCCAGACCTCCCGGGACCGGGTGGCGATGAGCCGCTTCACCTTCGAGATGGGCGACCCGAAGCACCTGGGCCACGTGCTCAAGGCGGTTCGGGGCGTCGAGGGCGTGTACGACGTCTACCGGGTCACCTCCGCCCGCAAGTGAGGCACGGCGCATGAGGAAGGCCCCCGGGGAGCACCCCGGGGGCCTTCGCCGTTCAGCGGGCCGGACGATCAGCCGCTGAACTCCTCCTGGCTCTTGTGCGCCTGCTCCAGCAGGGTCTGCACGCCGGACAGCTCGGACTCCAGCTTGGCGATCCGGCTGCTGTTGCCGGCCGCGCGGGCCTTGTCCAGGTCGGCCTGGATCTTGTCGGCCTTGGCCTGGAACAGCCCGACCATGCCGGCCGCGCGGGCCTTGGCCTCCGGGTTGGAGCGCTTCCACTCGGCGTCCTCGGCCTCGCGGATGGCCCGCTCGACCGCGTTCAGTCGGCCGTCCAGCTTCGGACGGATGTCGCGCGGGACGTGGCCGATGGCCTCCCAGCGCTCGTTGACCTCGCGCAGCGCGGCCTTGGCGGCCTTGAGGTCGGTGATCGGCAGGATCGCCTCGGCCTCGGCGGCCAGCGCCTCCTTGAGCTTCTGGTTCTCCACCTGCTCGGCGTCGCGCTCGCTGAACACCGCGGAACGGGCCTGGAAGAACACGTCCTGGGCGCCGCGGAACCGCGCCCACAGCTCGTCCTCGACGTCCCGCTGCGCCCGGCCGGCGGACTTCCAGCGCGCCATCAGGTCGCGGTAGGCGGCCGCGGTGCTGCCCCAGTCGGTGGACGAGGAGAGCGCCTCGGCCTCGGCGACCAGCGCCTCCTTGGTCTGCCGGGCCTGCTCGCGCTCGGCGTCCAGGGTGGCGAAGTGCGCCTTGCGGTGCTTGGAGAAGACCGAGCGGGCGTGCGAGAAGCGGTGCCACAGCTCGTCGTCGCTCTTGCGGTCCAGCCGCGGCAGGCCCTTCCAGGTGTCCACCAGGGCGCGCAGCCGGTCCCCGGCCTCCCGCCACTGGGTGGACTCGGCGAGCTGCTCGGCCTCGGAGACCAGCGCCTCCTTGGCGGTGCGGGTCTCATCCTGCGCCTTGGCGCGGGCGGCCTTGCGCTCCTCCCGCCGGCTCTCGATCTCACCGCTGAGCGTGTCCAGGCGCTTGGCCAGTGCGTCCAGGTCGCCGACCGCGTGTCCCTCGGTCACCTGGGCACGGAGGTGCTCCAGCGCGGTCTGGGCGTCCTTGGCGGCCAGGTCGGTGGTGCGCACCCGCTTCTCCAGCAGGCCGATCTCCACCTCGATGCCCTGGTACTTGCGCTCGAAGTAGGCGAGGGCCTCCTCGGGCGAGCCGGCCTGCCAGGAACCCACGACGCGTTCGCCGTCGGCCGTCCTGACGTACACCGTGCCCTGCTCGTCCACACGGCCCCACGGGTCGCTGCTCATAGCGCGTCCTCCACATGACGTCGCGCCCGCGCCGGGGCGGCGCACGACCGTCGTCCACAGTTGATGTGCGGCGGACCGATGAGTCCGCCGTCCCCGTCCGCCGTGCCTTGCTGCCGAGGGTGACGGCTAGGCGGGTCCGGGCACCCTATACAACGCCAACATAGGCGACCAGGACCGGTGCTGTCCGCATCCGGGCCGGGCGATTTCGGTCCGGGACCGGGCGGGGGGCGCTCCGCGCGCCCGCCGCCGGTGGTCCCTGGGCCGGTCAACCCTTGGACACCGTAACCGAGTTGAGGGTGACGTCGGCCATCGGGTGGCCGTCGCCGGCGCCCTCCAGGGTGCCCGCGGCGGCGATCTTCTGGACCACGTCCAGGCCGCCGGTGATCTTGCCGAACGGGGTGTAGTTCGGCGGCAGCTGGGTGTCCTTGTACACCAGGAAGAACTGGCTGCCGTTGGTGCCCGGGCCGGCGTTGGCCATCGCCACGGTGCCCGCCGGGTAGGTCGCGCCGGTCAGGTTCTCGTCCGCGAACTGGTAGCCGGGGCCGCCCGAGCCCTTGGCCGTCGGGTCGCCGCACTGGAGCACGAAGATGCCGTCGGTGGTGAGCCGGTGGCACTTGGTGTGGTCAAAGTACTGCTCGCCCGCCAGGAAGTTGAACGAGTTCACGGTGTGCGGGGCCTTGGCCGCGTCCAGCGCGATGGTGACCTTGCCGCAGTTGCTGTCCAGCGACATGGTGTACGAGGCGCCCTGGTCGAGCGACATGGCCGGCTCGGCCTTGAACTGCTTGCCGTTGGGCGAGCCCGGCGCCGGGGCCGCGCAGCCCTCGACCGGCTTGCGGGTCGGGGTGGCGGCCGGGTCGGCCTTGGTCGGGTCGCCCTGGCTCGGCGCGGCCTGCGGGGTGGTGGCGGCCGAGGTGCTCTTGTCCTTGTCGGAGCTGAACGCGCCGCTGGCGAACAGCCCGCCGCCGCCGGCCAGGACCACCACCGCGAGCGAGGCGCCCAGGATCGTGTTGCGGCGCCTGCGGGCGGACGCCGCCTCGGCGCGGCGCTTCATCTGGCGCTCGTACTTCTCGCGGGCGAGCTGCCGCCGCCGCTGTTCGCTGCTGACCACCGGCCGTGTCTCCTGAGCATGTGCGGGAAAAGTGGATGGGTTCCGGAGCGGATCATCGCACCCATCGGCGGCCAAGTGTAGGGACCGGGCCCGTAAGGACGCGGTGAACCTGTCATGGCCCGGCCCGCCGCCGCCTATCTGGTTCGCAACCGGACCCGGACCGCCGGTAGGCTTCCCTTACGTCATCACTACTGGTAGCCACCGCAGCCCACCGCCGCACACACCCGAAGGAAGCGCGTGTTCATCGCCGGATTCCCCGCTGGAGCCTGGGGCACCAACTGCTACCTGGTCGCGCCGGCGGCGGGCGAGGAGTGCGTCATCGTCGACCCCGGGCACCAGGCCGCGCAGGGCGTGGAGGAGCTCATCCGTGAGCACCGGCTCAAGCCCGTCGCCGTCCTGCTCACCCACGGCCACATCGACCACGTCGCCTCGGTGGTCCCGGTCTGCGGCGCCCGCGGCGTCCCGGCCTGGATCCACCCCGAGGACCGGTACATGATGTCCGACCCGGAGAAGGCGCTCGGCCGCTCCCTGGGCACCCAGTTGATGGGCGAGCTCACCGTCGGCGAGCCCGACGACGTGCGCGAGCTCACCGACGGCAGCGTGCTGGAGCTGGCCGGCCTGCGGCTCACCGTGGACCACGCCCCGGGCCATACCGGGGGGTCGGTGACCTTCCGGACGCCCGGTGCCGAGGACCTCCCCCCGGTGCTGTTCTCGGGCGACCTGCTGTTCGCCGGCTCCATCGGGCGTACCGACCTCCCGGGCGGCGACGGCGAAGCGATCATGCGCTCGCTGGCCCGGGTGTGCCTGCCCCTCGACGACTCCACCGTGGTCCTCTCCGGCCACGGCGGTCAGACCACCATCGGCCGCGAGCGCGCCACCAACCCCTACCTCCGACAGGCAGCGGGGGCGGCCGGCGCCCCGGCTTTCCCGCGACGAGGAATGTGACGGAAGAGAAGTTGAGCACCTTCACCGCCCCCAAGGGCACCTACGACCTGCTGCCCCCCAGCTCCGCGACCTTCCTGGCGATCCGCGAGCGCATCGCCGCGCCCGCCCGCCGGGCCGGTTACGGCTACGTCGAGACCCCGGTCTTCGAGGACGTGAAGCTGTTCTCCCGCGGTGTCGGCGAGTCCACCGACATCGTCTCCAAGGAGATGTACACCCTCACCACCAAGGGCGGCGACGAGCTCGCGCTGCGCCCCGAGGGCACCGCCTCGGTGCTGCGCGCCGCGCTCCAGGCCAACCTGCACAAGCAGGGCAACCTGCCGGTCAAGCTCTGGTACTCGGGCTCGTACTACCGCTACGAGCGTGCCCAGAAGGGCCGTTACCGCCAGTTCTCCCAGGTCGGCGCGGAGGCGATCGGCGCCGAGGACCCGGCGCTGGACGCCGAGCTGATCATCCTGGCCGACGACGCCTTCCGCGCGCTGGGCCTGAGCGACTACTCGCTGCTGCTCAACAGCCTCGGCGACAAGCAGTGCCGCCCGGTCTACCGCGCCGCCCTGATCGAGTTCCTCTCCGGCCTGGACCTGGACGAGGAAACCCGCCGCCGCGCGGAGATCAACCCGCTGCGGGTGCTGGACGACAAGCGCGAGTCGGTGCAGGAGCAGCTGGTCGGCGCGCCGATGCTGCGCGACTTCCTGTGCGAGGAGTGCAAGGCGTACGACGAGAAGGTGCGCGAGCTGCTCACCGCCGCCGGCGTCGCCTTCGTCGACGACCCGAAGCTGGTCCGCGGCCTCGACTACTACACCCGCACCACCTTCGAGTTCGTGCACAACGGCCTCGGCGCCCAGTCCGCCATCGGCGGCGGCGGCCGCTACGACGGCCTGTCCGAGATGATCGGCGGCCCGGCGCTGCCGTCCGTCGGCTGGGCGCTCGGCGTGGACCGCACCTACCTGGCCCTGGAGGCCGAGGGCGTCGTCCTCGACCTGCCGGCCGCCACCTCCGTCTACGCCGTCGCGCTCGGCGAGGAGGCCAAGAACCTGCTGTTCGCCAAGGTGATCGAGCTGCGCCGGGCCGGCGTCGCCACCGACCTCGCCTTCGGCGTCAAGAGCATCAAGAACGCCATGAAGTCCGCCGACCGGTCCGGCGCCCGCTTCGCCCTGATCGCCGGTGACCGGGACCTCGCCGAGGGCGTCGTCCAGCTCAAGGACATGAGCACCGGAGAGCAGTCCCCCGTCGCCCTCGACGCACTCGTCACCACCTTGAAGGAGAAGCAGCTGTGATCCGCACGCACGACGCGGGCACGCTCCGCCCGGAGCACGCAGACACCACCGTCACCCTGGCCGGCTGGGTCGCCCGCCGCCGCGACCACGGCGGCGTCGCCTTCATCGACCTGCGCGACGCCTCCGGCACCGTGCAGATCGTGGTGCGCGACCTCGACTCGGTGCACGGCCTGCGCGCCGAGTACTGCGTCAAGGTCGTCGGCGACGTCCGGGTCCGCCCCGAGGGCAATGAGAACCCGGACATCCCGACCGGCGCGGTCGAGGTCGTCGTCAGCGACATCGAGGTGCTCTCCGAGGCCGCCCCGCTGCCGTTCCCGGTCGCCGAGTACGAGCCGGGCACGGTCAACGAGGAGGTCCGGCTGCGCTACCGCTACCTGGACCTGCGCCGTGAGGGCCCGGCCAAGGGCCTGCGGCTGCGCTCGAAGGTCAACAACATCATCCGCCGGGTGATGGAGGAGAACGACTTCCTCGACATCGAGACGCCGTACCTCACCCGCTCCACCCCCGAGGGCGCCCGCGACTTCCTCGTCCCGGTCCGCCTGCAGCCCGGTCACTGGTACGCGCTGCCGCAGTCGCCCCAGCTGTTCAAGCAGCTGCTGATGGTGGCCGGCATGGAGCGGTACTACCAGATCGCCCGCTGCTTCCGCGACGAGGACTTCCGCGCCGACCGCCAGCCGGAGTTCACCCAGCTGGACATCGAGGCCTCCTTCGTCGACCAGGAGGACATCCTGGCCCTCGGCGAGAAGATCGTCGGCTCGATCTGGCGCGAGGTGCACGGCTACGAGATCCCGAACCCGCTGCCGCGGATGACCTACGCGGACGCCATGGGCCGCTACGGCTCCGACAAGCCGGACGTCCGCTTCGGCCAGGAACTCACCGACCTCACCGAGTACTTCAAGGGCACCGAGTTCCGCGTCTTCCAGGCCCCGTACGTCGGTGCCGTGGTCATGCCCGGCGGCGCCTCGCAGCCGCGCAAGCAGCTGGACGCCTGGCAGGACTGGGCCAAGGCGCGCGGCGCCAAGGGCCTCGCCTACGTGCTGATCGACGCCGAGACCGGCGAGCTGCGCGGCCCGGTCGCCAAGAACCTCTCCGAGGAGCACCTGGCCGGCCTCGCCGCCGCGGCCGGCGCCAAGAACGGCGACGCGGTCTTCTTCGCGGCCGGCAAGGAGCGCCCCTCGCAGGAGCTGCTCGGCGCCGCCCGCCTGGAGATCGGCCGCCGCTGCGGCCTGATCGACGAGTCCCAGTGGGCCTTCCTCTGGGTCGTCGACTTCCCGATGTTCGAGCCGATCGAGGACGACAAGGGCCAGTTCCAGGGCTGGCACGCGGTGCACCACCCGTTCACCGCCCCGACCGCGGAGTCGCTGGACACCTTCGACACCGACCCGGGCTCGGCCCTGTCCAACGCCTACGACCTGGTCCTCAACGGCTCGGAGCTGGGCGGCGGTTCGATCCGTATCCACCAGCGCGACGTCCAGAAGCGGGCGTTCGACGCGATCGGCCTCTCCGAGGAGGAGGCGGCCTCGCAGTTCGGCTTCCTGCTGGACGCCTTCAACTACGGCCCGCCGCCGCACGGTGGGGTCGCCTTCGGCCTCGACCGGATCGTCACGCTGCTCGGCGGCTACGACACCATCCGCGACGTCATCGCCTTCCCGAAGACGTCCACCGGTGGTGACCCGCTGACCGGCGCGCCGACCCCGATCACCCCGGCGCAGCGCCGCGAGGCCGGCGTGGACGCCCAGCCCAAGGTCCGCGAGGACGCCAAGTCCGAGGCGCAGCCCAAGAGCTGACGCCTTGTCATACGCGCTAACCTGCAACGGCCCCGGACGGTCCACCCACCGTCCGGGGCCGGTCCACAACGTGGTGTGACACAGGGAGGGTTGACCCGATGCAGGTCACCACGAGAGTCGAATGTCCGCAGGACGCCCCGGCGACCAGGCGCGTGCACATGGCCGCGTTCCCCGGGCCGGACGAGGCGGACCTGGTGGACGCGCTGCGCCGCGACCCGGCCTGGCTGCCCGGGCTGTCACTGGTCGCGGTCGACGACACCGGGCTGGTGATCGGCCATGCCCTGCTGACCCGGCTG
Source organism: Kitasatospora sp. NPDC029367 (assembly GCF_055569135.1). NCBI lineage: Bacteria > Bacillati > Actinomycetota > Actinomycetes > Kitasatosporales > Streptomycetaceae > Kitasatospora > Kitasatospora sp. NPDC029367. The sequence continues at coordinate 19,194 of NZ_JBVHYH010000027.1, read as the reverse complement.
CGGGTCGGTGACGGCGGCGGGTCCGGTGACGCGCTGGCGCTCGCGCCGGTGGCGGTGGCGCCCGAGTGGCAGCGCCGGGGCGTCGGCGAACTCGTCGTCCGGGCGGCGCTGTCGGCCGCCGAGGAGGCGGGGGAGAAGCTGGTGGTGGTGCTCGGCGACCCGGAGTACTACGGACGGTTCGGCTTCATCCCGGCCGGGCGGCACGAGGTCTCCGGCCCGTTCGAGGTGCCGGAGGCGTACTTCCAGGTGCTGCCGCTGGCGGCGTACGACGGCGACCCGCGCGGGCTGTGCCGCTACCCGGAGCCCTTCGTCGACGCCTAGGGAGCGCCCGGCGAGCGGGTTCGCCCGTTCCTCCGGTCCGACCTGCGGGGTCACTGTTCTGCGCCTACGGTGAAGGGTCATCGGCAGGAGTCGGACGGAGGACCCGAGAGTGGCCAAGGGGCAGCAGCGGACCGCGGAGCCGGAACGACTGGCGAAGAAGCCGTACGAGCGGGAACTGCTGCGGCTGCAGCAGGAGTTGGTGCAACTCCAGGAGTGGGTGCGGGTCGAGGGCGCCCGCCTGGTGGTGATCTTCGAGGGGCGGGACGCGGCCGGCAAGGGCGGGGCGATCAAGCGGGTGACGGAGTACCTGAACCCACGCATCGCCCGGGTCGCGGCGCTGCCCACCCCGACCGAGCGGCAGAAGACCCAGTGGTACTTCCAGCGGTACGTCGAACACCTCCCGGCGGCCGGGGAGATCGTCCTGTTCGACCGCAGCTGGTACAACCGGGCCGGGGTCGAGCGGGTGATGGGCTTCTGCAGCGACGAGGAGTACTGGCAGTTCCTGCACCAGTGCCCGACCTTCGAGCAGATGCTGATCGAGGCGGGCATCCTGCTGCGCAAGTACTGGTTCTCGGTCAGTGACACCGAGCAGGAGCAGCGGTTCCGGGACCGGCTGGAGGACCCGATGAAGCGCTGGAAGCTCTCCCCGATGGACGTGGAGTCGATCACCCACTGGGAGGACTACTCACGGGCCAAGGACGAGATGTTCGTCTACACCGACATCCCGCAGTCGCCCTGGCACGTGGTGGAGAGCGACGACAAGCGGCGGGCCCGGATCAACATGATCGCCCACCTGCTCTCCACCGTCCCGTACCACGAGGTCGCCCCGCCGCGGATCGAGCTGCCGCCCCGCCCGGCCCCGCGCGGCTACCAGCGGCCCCCGCGCGACCTCCAGAAGTACGTCCCGGACCACGCTGCCAGACTGGAGTAGACGGGGCCCCGGCCGGGCGCTGCTACCGAACGGCCCCGCGTGGCGCCCGGGCGTGCACAGGAGGCGCGCTCATGTTCGTCCGTACCGTCTACGCGACCGGTGATCCGGACCGGATCGGCGAGACCCTCGACGGCCTCGCCACCGAGGCCGTCGAGCTGCTCTCCGGGCAGCCCGGGTACCGCGGCTACGGCCTGTTCGCGGACCGGACCGTCGGCAAGATCACGATGGGCTCGTGGTGGGAGTCCGCCCAGGCCGAACGCGACAGCGACGCGGCGCTCGGTGGGCGCCGACGCGAGCTGCTGGCGCCGCTGGCCGGCACCGTGACCACGGACGTCTGGGAGGCCGTGGCGACGGCGCCGCCCGGTGTGGCCGGACCCGGCGCGATGTTCCGGCTGAGCAGGTCCGACATCGACCCGGCCAAGGTGGACACGGCGGCCGAGATCTTCCGGGACCAGGTGCTGCCGGTGCTGGAGAAGAAGCCCGGCTTCGTGACCGGCGCGATGCTGGCCGACCGTGCGACCGGCCGGCTGTCCGTGGGCTCGATCTACGCGGACCGGGCGAGCTTCGACGCCGCGCGGGGGCCGACGGCCGACTCCCGGGCGCGGGCGTTGGCCGCGCTGGGCGGCACGCTGCGGTCGCTGGAGGAGTTCGAGGTGGTCCTGCTGGACCGGCGGACCCCGGCGCAATAGCTCTGTCGGCGGCCTAGGCTTCCGGTGTGGACGAACCGGACCTCTTCACCGCCGCCGCCGAGGAACTCCAGACCAGGGAGCCCGGCCGGGCGCCGCTGGCCGTACGGATGCGCCCGCGCACCCTGGACGAGGTGGCCGGGCAGCGGCAGCTGTTGAAGCCCGGCTCGCCGCTGCGCCGGCTGGTGGCCAACTCCCGCGGGCCGGCCGCCACCAGCTCGGTGATCCTCTGGGGGCCGCCCGGCACCGGCAAGACCACCCTGGCGCATGTGATCAGCCAGGCCGTGGAGGGCCGCTTCGTCGAGCTGTCCGCGATCACCGCCGGGGTCAAGGAGGTCCGGGCGGTGATCGACGGCGCCCGGCGGGCGGTCGGCATGTCCGGCCGGGAGACGGTGCTGTTCCTGGACGAGATCCACCGCTTCTCCAAGGCCCAGCAGGACTCCCTGCTGCCCGCGGTGGAGAACCGCTGGGTCACCCTGATCGCGGCGACCACCGAGAACCCGTACTTCTCGGTGATCTCCCCGCTGCTGTCCCGCTCGCTGCTGCTCACCCTGGAGTCGCTCACCGACGAGGACATCCGGGCGCTGCTGCGCCGGGCGGTGGAGGACGAGCGCGGCCTGGAGGGCGCGCTGGAGCTGACCGCGGAGGCCGAGGACCACCTGGTGCGGCTGGCCGGCGGGGACGCCCGACGGGCGCTGACCACGCTGGAGGCGGCGGCCGGGGCGGCGCTGGAGAAGGGTGAGGCGAGCATCTCGCTGGCCACCACCGAGACCGCCGTGAACCAGGCGGCGGTGCGCTACGACAAGGACGGCGACCAGCACTACGACGTGGCCAGCGCGCTGATCAAGTCGATCCGCGGCAGCGACGTGGACGCCACCCTGCACTACCTGGCCCGGATGATCGAGGCGGGGGAGGACCCGCGGTTCATCGCCCGGCGGCTGATGATCTCGGCCAGCGAGGACGTCGGCCTGGCCGATCCGACGGCGCTGCAGACGGCGGTGGCGGCGGCCCAGGCGGTGGCGCTGATCGGCTTCCCGGAGGCCCGGATCATCCTGTCCCAGGCGGCCATCGCGCTGGCCCTGGCGCCGAAGTCCAACTCGGCCTACCTGGCGATCGACGCGGCGCTGGCGGACGTGCGGCAGGGGCTGGCGGGGGCCGTCCCGCCGCACCTGCGGGACGCCCACTACGGCGGGGCGGGCAAGCTCGGCCACGGCAAGGGCTACCAGTACCCGCACGACCTGCCGGAGGGCATCGCCGCCCAGCAGTACGCGCCGGACTCGGTGCACGGCCGGGAGTACTACCGGCCGAACCGGCGCGGCGGCGAGGTGCGGTACGCGGACACCGTGGAGTGGACGCGCGGGCGGCTGCGGGGGGAGCGCCGGGTGGAGAAGGCGGAGCCGAAGGCCGCGAAGCCGGAGCGGAAGGCCGAGGAGACGGCGGGCAAGCCGGAGCGGAAGGCCGAGCAGGAGCCCGGGACGAAGGGCGAGTGATCGACGGGTATACTTCGTCGGAGTGCCATGTCCCGGGACGGCGGCGGGGGAGACCCCACCGACCGGCCGCACCAGCGGGACATCGGCCGTAGGCCTCCTCCGGGAGGCCCGCAGCAGGAGCGTCGCGCACCGTTTCGGTGTCGCGGACGGCCCGGTTCCCCGGGTCCTTCGTGTGACCAGCACTTCATGTGCCCGGCTCCGGAGAGCGGCTGATCCCTTCGCGCAGGCGTCGGGGTTTTCTCCGGGTCGCGACATGCGACCTCCGTCAACACCTGGTGAAAGCCGTATTCGTAAGCAAGGAAGGTTTGGTTCATGGCGAACCAGAAGCGTCCCAAGGTCAAGATCGCGCGTGCGCTCGGCGTGCCGCTGACCCCGAAGTCCGTCAAGTACTTCGAGGCCCGCCCGTACCCGCCCGGCCAGCACGGCCGCGGTCGCAAGCAGAACTCGGACTACAAGGTCCGTCTGCTCGAGAAGCAGCGTCTGCGCGCCCAGTACGACCTGAGCGAGAAGCAGATGGCGCGCGCGTTCGACCGCGCGAAGAAGGCCGAGGGCAAGACCGGTGAGGCGCTCGTCGCCGACCTGGAGACCCGTCTGGACTCCCTGGTCCTGCGTTCGGGCATCGCCCGCACCATCTACCAGGCCCGCCAGATGGTCGTCCACGGCCACATCGAGGTCAACGGCGGCAAGGTCAACAAGCCGTCGTTCCAGATGAAGCCGGGCTACGTGGTCACCGTCCGCGAGCGCTCCAAGGAGAAGGTCCCCTTCCAGGTCGCCCGTGAGGGTGGCTACGCGGGTGAGGGCCAGACCCCGAAGTACCTCGAGGTCAACCTGAAGGCCCTGGCCTTCCGCCTGGACCGTGCGCCGCAGCGCAAGGAGGTCCCGGTGATCTGTGACGAGCAGCTGGTCGTCGAGTACTACTCGCGCTGACCCGCGCTCGGTTCGCACTTCGCGGAACCGGCAGCGAGCCCCCGTCGCCTTTCGAGGCGGCGGGGGCTCGCCCCTTTTCCGGTGCCGGCCGGCCCTCCGGCCACAGCTCCGCCCGGCCACAGCTCAGGCCGGCTACAGCTCCGCGCCGGTCATCGCGGCGGCCAGCCGCAGGTGCGGACGGGCCTCCTGGTCGCGGCCCTGGCGCTCCAGGGTGCGGCCGAGCATCAGCCGGGCGTAGTCCTCGGCCGGGTCGAGGTCGAGGATCCGGCGCAGTTCGGCCTCGGCGCGGCCGAGCTGCGCGGAGTGGAAGTAGCTGCGGGCCAGCAGCAGCCGGACCGACAGGTTGGCCGGCTCCTCGGCCAGCACGCCTTCCAGCATGCGGGCGGCGTCGGTGTACGCCTTGGACTCGAAGTAGAAGTTCGCGAGGCGGTACTCGTCGTGGACGGCCATGGTGCTCCTTCCGGGTGGATCCTTGCCTCCTCAAGCAATCCGCAAGCTTCAGCTATTCCGCACCGGTGCCGGGGCCGGTGCGGGCGGCACGGAGCAGGGCGCGGGGCCGGGTTCCGGGCCGCCGGGCGAGCCCCCGTCGCCGAGCGCCCGGCCGACCGCGGCGTCCAGGTCCAGCCGCCCGCCCGCCAGGTAGCAGTCCTCGTACTCCTGCTCGGTGAGCCCGGCCCGGGCGCGCTCGGCGCACTCCTGGTGGGTGCCGAAGAAGGAGCGCGAACCCAGGAAGGGGTTGCCGACCGCCCGCCAGATCCGGTGCGCGGCGCCCTGCAGCACCCGGGCCTCGCGCAGGGCGGCCGGCTCGCCCGGCCCGGCCGGCTCGGTCTCCAGCAGCGCCAGCAGGTCGATCCCCAGCACGATGCCGAGCAGGTCGTGGAAGCGGTGGTTCAGCCGGACGCACTCGCGGGCCAGCGCGCGGGCCGGCTGGACGGCGCCGTCCAGGTAGTGCGAGTACGCCATCGCGTACAGCACGTAGCCGTACGCCCACTGCTCGCCGTGCTCCTCGCACACCTCGCGGGCCTGGCCGAACCAGAGCTCGGCGCTGTCCGGGTCGCCCTGGAACAGGTAGGCGAGGCCCAGTTCGACCATCGCCATCACCACGTTGCTGTTGAGCTCGCCGATGGTCCGGTAGTGCCAGAGCGCCTCCTCGAACAGCTCGGCGGCGCGCTCCGGGTCGTCACCGATCAGGGCGGCGCAGCCCTGGCGGTGGACGGCGTAGGCGAGGGCCCGGTCGTCGCCGGTGTCCAGGGCCTGGCGGCGGCACTCCTCCAGGGCGGGGCGGGCGGCGCCGAGGTCGCCCTGGAGGGTGGCCATGTAGCCGGTCACCCAGAGGGCCTTGGCCCGGACCTCGGTGGGCTCGCGGTCCAGGGCGAGCGCGCGGTCCAGCCAGTGCCGGCCCTCGCCGAGGTGGCCGCAGCCGACCCAGTAGAACCACAGGGTGCCGGCCAGCAGCAGGGCGATCTGCTCCTCGCCGGGCTCGGCGAGGCAGAACTCCAGCGCGGCACGCAGGTTGGCGTGGGCGAGCAGGGTGCGCTCGGCGGTCTCGGCCTGTCGGGGGCCGAACCACTCGACCTCGCCCCAGGTGGCCACGCCCAGGTACCAGTCCCGGTGGCGGCGCAGCAGCCGCTGCTCCTCGCCGGCGGCGCGCAGCCAGTGGCCGCCGTACTCGCGCAGGGTGTCCAGCAGGCGGAAGCGGACGCCGAAGGCGCTGTCCTCGCGCAGCACCACGGACTTGGCGACGAGTTCGTCGAGCAGGTCGAGCAGGTCCTCGGGCTCGATGCCCTCGCCCGCGCAGACGTACTCGGCGGCCTCCAGGTCGAAACCGCCGGCGAAGACCGACAGGCGGGCCCAGAGTAAACGTTCCTGCACTGTGCAGAGCTCATGACTCCAGCCGATCGTGGTGCGCAGCGTCTGGTGCCTCGGCAGGGCCGTCCGGGAGCCGCCGGTGAGCAGCCGGAAGCGGTCGTCCAGCCGGGCCGTGATCTGCTCCACCGACAGTGCGCGCAGCCGCCCGGCGGCCAGCTCCACGGCCAGCGGGATGCCGTCCAGCCGACGGCAGAGCAGGCCGACCGCCTCCGCGTTCGCCTCCGTCACCGCGAAGGACGGCAGTACGGCCCGCGCCCGGTCGGCGAACAGCCGCACGGCGTCCGGCAGCTGGTCCGGGTCCTCCGGCCGCTCGGGCAGCGGGTCGACCGCCAGTGGGGCCAGCGTCAGCAGGTGCTCGCCCGAGGCCCGCAGCGCGGCCCGGCTGGTGGCCAGCACCCGCAGCCCGGGCAGCGTGCGCAGCAGCGCGTCGGCCAGCTCGGCGCACGCCTCCACCAGGTGCTCGCAGCCGTCCAGCACCAGCAGCAGGCGGCGCCCCGCCAGGTGCTCGCCCAGCACGTCCACCGGCGGCCGGGCGGTGCCGTCGGTCAGCCGCAGCGCCTCCAGGACGGCGTGGCCGAGCAGTAGCGGGTCCTGCACCGGGGCCACGTCCACCAGCCAGGTCCCGTCCGGGAAGGCCTCGGCCGCCCGGGCCGCCGCCCGCAGCGCGAGCCTGCTCTTGCCCACCCCGCCGGGCCCGGTCACCGTCACCAGCCGTGCCCCGGCGAGCAGACCCGCCAGCTCGGCCAGTTCCCGCTCGCGCCCGACGAAGCCCGTCACCTCGGCCGGCAGTCGGCCCGGGTCCGGCTCGCGCGGCCACGCCGCGGGCTGTGCTGTCCAGTCGCCGGCCAAGCGGTGCTCCCCGTTGTTCCCGGCCCGGACCGCGGCGGTCCGGACGTGCGTCGGGCCGTACGGGCGACGGCCCGCCTGGCTGAACGAGGTGACCGGACGGTAGGTTACGCGCGCGGTTCGCACATCCGGGCGAGGCCACCGCCGTGACCCGGTCCGGAAAGCGGGCCCGGGCGCGATAGGGTTCGGTTGGGAACCGCAAGGCGAGGGAGCGCGCAGAAGTGTCCGTGGGAGAGCTGGCCGGCTTGCTCGTCGCCGTGTTCTGGGCGGTCCTGGTCACCCTGCTCGCGGTGGTGCTGGTGCGACTCTCCCGGGTGTTGAAGGAGGCCACCGTCCTGGTCTCCGCGGTCACCGAACAGGCCGTCCCGCTGCTGGCCGACGCCGGCGCGGCGGTGCGCAGCGCCAACGAGCAGCTGGACCGGGTGGACGAGATCACCGCCAACGTCCAGGACGCCGCCGCCAACGCCAAGGCGCTCTCCTCCACCGCGGCCGCCACGCTGGGCGGCCCGCTGATGAAGGTCGCCGCGTTCAGCTACGGCGTCCGCCAGGCCGTCGCCAAGCAGCAGGGCACCCTGCCGAGCGTGCCGGTGCAGCCCGCCGAGCGCGACGAGCTGGCCCGGCTGATCCGGGCCGAGGTGCGCGCCGCGACCGCGCCCAGGAGCGGCCTGCTCTCCCGGGTCCGGCGAGCGGTGAGGGGCTGACCGGATGGCACGGATCTTCTGGATGGCGGTCGGCGCCGGCGCCGCGGTGTGGGCCATGAACAAGGCCAACGGCGCCGTGCAGCGGCTCACCCCGGACAGCCTCTCCGGCACCGCCGCGCGCGGTGCCCTGCACCTGGGCGACCGGGCCAAGCAGTTCGCCCAGGACGTGCGCTCCGGCATGGCCGAGCGCGAGGAGCAGCTCAAGGACGACCTCGGACTGCACGGCACCGCCGTGGCGGAGCCGCGCAGCACCCGCCGGGTGCTGCGGGGCGAGCCGCAGTACCGAGCTATCTCGGCGGTGCCCGGTCGCCCGGCCGCCGCCCTGCCCCCCGCCCGCGCCCTGCCCGACGGCGGGGGCCGCACCGTCCCACAGACCATTGAAGAAACGCCCCGCCGAGCCCTGCCGCGGGGCGGAACGAACCGGAAGGACCACTAATGGAGTCGGCTGAGATCCGCCGCCGCTGGCTGCGCTTCTTCGAGGAGCGCGGCCACACCGTCGTTCCGTCGGCGTCCCTGGTCGCCGACGACCCCACCCTGCTGCTGGTCAACGCCGGCATGGTGCCGTTCAAGCCCTACTTCCTGGGCGAGGTCAAGCCGCAGTTCTCGCGCGCCACCAGCGTCCAGAAGTGCGTGCGCACCCTCGACATCGAGGAGGTCGGGAAGACCACCCGGCACGGCTCCTTCTTCCAGATGTGCGGCAACTTCTCCTTCGGTGACTACTTCAAGGAAGGAGCCATCAAGTTCGCCTGGGAGCTGCTCACCACTCCCGTCGCGGACGGTGGCTACGGCCTGGAGAAGGAGAAGCTCTGGATCACCGTCTACAAGGACGACGACGAGGCCGAGCAGATCTGGCGCGACGTCATCGGCGTGCCCTCCGAGCGCATCCAGCGCCTGGGCATGAAGGACAACTTCTGGTCGATGGGCGTGCCCGGCCCGTGCGGTCCGTGCTCGGAGATCAACTACGACCGCGGCCCCGCGTACGGCGAGGAGGGCGGCCCGGCGGTCAACGGCGAGCGCTACCTGGAGATCTGGAACCTGGTCTTCATGCAGTATGAGCGCGGCCACGGCGACGGCAAGGACGGCTTCGAGATCCTCGGCGACCTGCCGAGCAAGAACATCGACACCGGCCTGGGCCTGGAGCGCCTCGCCGCGATCCTCCAGGGCGTCGACAACCTCTTCGAGATCGACACCAGCCGGATGATCCTCGACCGCGCCGCCGAGCTCACCGGCCACAGCTACGGCGCCGACCACAAGTCGGACGTCTCGCTGCGCGTGGTCACCGACCACATCCGCACCGCGCTGATGCTGGTCGGCGACGGCGTCACCCCCGGCAACGAGGGCCGCGGCTACGTGCTGCGCCGCATCCTGCGCCGCGCCATCCGCAACATGCGCCTGCTGGGCGCCACCGAGCCGGTGGCCAAGGACCTCACCGACATCGCGATCAAGGCGATGGCCCCGCAGTACCCGGAGCTGGAGACCGACCGCAAGCGCATCGAGACCGTTGTGGTCGCCGAGGAGGCGGCCTTCCTGCAGACCCTCAAGGCCGGCACCAGCCTGCTGGACGCCGCGGTCACCGAGACCAAGCAGTCCGGCGGTGCGGTGCTCTCCGGCGACCAGGCCTTCAAGCTGCACGACACCTACGGCTTCCCGATCGACCTCACCCTGGAGATGGCCGAGGAGCAGGGCCTCCAGGTCGACGAGGCCGGCTTCCGCCGCCTGATGCAGGAGCAGCGGGACCGCGCCAAGGCGGACGCCAAGGCGAAGAAGATGGGCCACGCCGACGTCGCCGCGTACCGCGAGGTCGCCGACAAGTCCGGCGCGAGCCTCTTCACCGGCTACAACCTGACCGAGGGCGAGGCCACCGTCGTCGGCCTGCTGGTGGACGGCGTCCCGTCGCCGGCCGCCTCCGAGGGCGACGAGGTCGAGCTGATCCTCGACCGCACCCCGTTCTACGCCGAGGGCGGCGGCCAGCTCGCCGACCACGGCCGGATCCGGCTGGAGTCCGGCGCGGTCGTCGAGATCCGCGACGTGCAGCAGCCCGTCCCGGGCGTCATCGTGCACTCGGGCGGCGTGCTGTTCGGCGAGGTCGTGCTCGGCGCCTCGGCGTACGCCACGATCGACACCGAGCGCCGCCGGGCGATCGCCCGCGCCCACTCGGCCACCCACCTGACCCACCAGGCGCTGCGCGACGCGCTCGGCCCGACGGCCGCCCAGGCCGGCTCCGAGAACGCCCCCGGCCGCTTCCGCTTCGACTTCGGCTCGCCCGCCGCCGTTCCGGGCAGCGTGCTGGTGGACGTCGAGCAGAAGATCAACGACGTGCTGGGCCGCGAGCTGGAGGTCACCGCCGAGGTCATGACGATGGACCAGGCCCGCAAGGCCGGCGCCATCGCGATGTTCGGCGAGAAGTACGGCGACGAGGTGCGGGTCGTCTCGATCGGCGACTTCTCCAAGGAGCTGTGCGGCGGCACCCACGTCGGCAACACCGCCCAGCTGGGCCTGGTGAAGCTGCTCGGCGAGTCCTCGATCGGCTCCGGTGTGCGCCGTGTCGAGGCGCTGGTCGGCGTCGACGCGTACAAGTTCCTGGCCCGCGAGCACACCGTGGTGGCCCAGCTCACCGAGCTGGTCAAGGGCCGCCCGGAGGAGCTGCCGGAGAAGATCTCGGGCATGCTCACCAAGCTCAAGGACGCCGAGAAGGAGATCGAGCGCTTCCGCGCCGAGAAGGTGCTGGCCGCCGCGGCGGGCCTGGCCGACTCGGCCGAGGACGTGCACGGCATCGCGGTGGTCGCCGCGCAGGTCGCCGACGGCGTGGGCGCGGACGAGCTGCGCAAGCTGGTGCTGGACGTGCGCGGCCGGCTCGGCTCGCGCCCGGCCGTGGTCGCCGCCTTCACCGTGGCGAACGACCGGCCGCTGACCGTGATCGCCACCAACGAGGACGCCCGCGGCCGCGGCATCAAGGCCGGCGAGCTGGTCCGCACCGCCGCCAAGACCCTCGGTGGCGGCGGTGGCGGCAAGGACGACGTCGCCCAGGGCGGCGGCTCCAACCCGGCCGCGGTCGGCGAGGCGATCGCCGCGGTGCGCGGCCTGGTCGCGGAGCGCGCCAGCTGATGGAGCAGGAGGAGAGGCCCTTCCGGCGTGGGCGGCGGATCGCCGTCGACGTCGGTGACGCCCGGATCGGGGTCGCGTCCTGCGACCCCGACGGGGTGCTCGCCACGCCGGTTGAGACCGTTCCGGCGGGCGTGAAGTCGCAGGCCAGGATCGCCGCGATCGTCGAGGAGTACGACGCGATCGAGGTGGTCGTCGGGCTGCCGCGCTCGCTCAGCGGCAAGGAGGGCCCGGCCGCGGAGAAGGTCCGGGCCTACGCCTCGCGGCTGGCCAACCGGGTCTACCCGGTGACGGTGCGGCTGGTGGACGAACGGATGACGACCGTCACCGCGACCCACGGGCTGCGCGCCTCGGGGGTCAAGGCGAAGAAGGGCCGCTCGGTGGTCGACCAGGCCGCCGCGGTGGTGATCCTGCAGACCGCCCTTGAGTCCGAACGGGTGAGCGGACGCCCGCCCGGTGAGAGCGTCGAGGCGACCGGCTGACCGGCCTGATCTAACGTCCCGAAGAGGGGTCCGTGCGGACACGTCCGCATGGACCCCTCTTTCGTTCGTTTCCGTGTCCGTTTCGGATCGATCCGCATCGATTCGTGTCGGACCGGAGCGATTCTCAGCGATTCGGGACCGCCGAGGGGGCCGCGAGCCATGACCGACCAGGACTTCCACCCGGGGCTCACCCCGGGGCACCTGGGTGCGCCGGTGCTGGAGCCGGAGGGCCGTCCTCCGGGCGCGCCCCGGCCGCGCTCCGATGCGCCGGACCCGCACCGGCGGCGTAACGGACTGGCCTGCGGCCTCACCGCCTTCGCCCTGGTCGCGGTCTTCGGCGGGATCGGGCTCACCGGCTACACCTGGTTCCAGCACCAGCGCAAGCCCGCGGCGGCCGCCGACTACGCGGGGCAGGGCAGCGGCAGCGTCCAGGTCTCGGTGCCGGAGGGCGCGGGCCTGTCCCAGATCGCCTCCGCGCTGGTCCGCAACGGGGTGGTGGCCAGTTCGCTCGCCTTCACCCGGGCGGCGAAGGGCAGCGCGGCCGCCGCCGGGCGGATCCAGCCCGGCACGTACACCTTGAAGCAGAAGATGTCGGCCGCCGCCGCGCTGTCCGTCCTGATCGACCCGGCCAACGCCAACGGCCTGACCATTCCCGAGGGTTGGCGCGGCTACCAGATCTACGCGGCGATCGACAAGAAGCTCAACCTCCCCGCGGGCACCACCCAGAAGGCCGCCCAGGAGCAGAGCGCCGAGCTCGGCCTCCCGGACTTCGCCAAGGGCAGCCCCGAGGGCTACCTGTTCCCGGCGACCTACGCCGTCACCGACGGGACCACCGCGCTGGACCTGTTGAAGCAGATGGTCGAGCGGGCGGGCAAGGAGTTCAGCCGGGACGACGCCAACGTCGTCGCGCAGAACCTCGGGCAGAGCCTGTACGGGCTGGTCACCGTCGCCAGCATGGTCCAGGGCGAGGCCGACAACACCGAGGACATGGGCAAGGTGGCCCGGGTCATCTACAACCGGCTGGCCAAGGGGATGCCGCTCCAGCTGGACTCCACCATCAACTACGCCCTCGGCCGCTCGACCCTGAACACCACCGTCACCGACACCAAGCTGGACTCCCCGTACAACACCTACCTGCACCCGGGCCTGCCGCCGTCGCCGATCTCCAACCCGGGCCGGCAGGCGATCATGGCGGCGCTGGACCCGACGCCGGGGGACTGGGTCTACTTCGTGACCGTGAAGCCCGGGGACACCCGCTTCACCGACAGCTTCGAGGTGCAGCAGAAGAACGTCGCCGAGTTCAACGCCGCCCGGGCGGCCAAGCCGAGCGCGCCGGACTCCACCGCTGCGACCGCCGCCGCCAGCCCCTCGACACCGGGCGCCGCCACACCGTGACGGCCCCGTACGCCGAGCGTGAGGTCGCTCACTGACAGTGCGTCCGCCCGGGCGGGGGTACGGCTGCGGTACGGTAACGTCTCCTCCCAGGCGCTGCGCTAGCACGCCGGTTCGAGAATCAGCCGGGACCGCGTCGTCCCGGACGGCCGGTCCGATCCTCCGGTCGTCACCGTCGGTTAAGGGGATCAATGACCGATCTGGGTCGGGGCTACGGCCCCCAGGGCGAGCCGTGGCACCCCGGTGATCCCGGTTACGGCGGCCAGCAGCCGATCCCCGGCCAGCAGGACGGCCAGTGGCAGCAGTACCCGCAGCAGGACCAGCACGGCCAGCAGCCGTACGGGGACGCTCAGCAGGGGTACGCGCAGCAGCAACAGCAGCAGATGCAGCAGCAGATGCACGGCGGCCACCCCCAGCAGATGATGGCGCCGCAGGGGTACCAGCAGCAGGGCATGCCGCAGCAGGGGTACCCGCAGCAGCAGATGCCGCAGCAGGGCTACGACCAGGGGTTCCCGCAGCAGGGCATGGGCCAGCAGGGGCAGGCCTACCCGCAGCAGATGCAGCAGGGGATGCCCCAGCAGGGGTACGGGCAGCAGCAGATGCCGATGCAGCAGCAGGGCATGCCGCAGCAGATGCAGCAGATGCAGCAGGGGATCCCCCAGCAGCAGGCCGCTCCGCAGCAGCAGCAGGCCGCCCGCCCGGCCCCGGCGCCCGAGGCCGCCTCCGGTCCCGGCCCGGACGGCATCGACTGGGAGGCCGAGGCCGCCGCGCTGGAGTCCGGCGCCGATCCGGTCGGTGGCGCGCACGAACCCGCGGAGGGGGAGTGGGACGGCCGCGCCGAGGAGGAGCACCACGAGGGCGACCGCTACCTCGACGAGCACGCCGAGGCCGAGCAGAGCGGCTTCCTCGGTGAGCAGGACGACTCCCGCGAGGCGAAGAAGAAGCGCAAGGAGAGCGGCAAGAAGGCCGGCCGCCGCAACGGCGGCGCCTGCCTGGTGGTCGCCGTGGTGCTGCTCGGGCTGCTCGGCGGCGCCGGCTGGTGGGGCTACGGCTTCTACCAGGACCACTTCGGCCCGCCGCCGGACTTCACCGGCGAGGGCACCGGCTCCGTCCAGATCGAGGTCAAGCAGGGCGCGGTCGGCGGGCAGATCGGCGCCGCTCTCAAGGCCGCCGGTGTGGTCAAGAGCGTCGACGCCTTCACCAAGGCCTGCGACGCCGAGCCCAAGTGCCAGACGATCCAGTACGGCTTCTACACCTTGAAGAAGGAGATGCCGGCCGCGGCCGCGGTCAAGGAACTGCTGGACCAGGCGGGCGGCGCGGCGATCGTGTTCCCGGAGGGCAAGAACTCCTCCGAGATCTACACCATGATCGACAGCAAGTTGAAGCTCCAGAAGGGCACCACGGCGGGCGTGGCCAAGGCGCAGGTCAACGACCTCGGGCTGCCCGCGTACGCGAACGGCAACATCGAGGGCTTCCTCTGGCCGACCCGCTACAACATCGCCGACGGCATGAAGCCCGAGGACCTGCTCAAGCAGATGGTGAAGACCGCCACCGACAAGTACGCCAACCTCGACGGCCAGGCCTCCAAGGCGGGCCTCAAGAACGGCTACGAGGTGGTCATCGAGGCGAGCATCCTGCAGCGCGAGGGCAACAACCCGGGCGACTTCGCCAAGATGGCCAGGACCATCCAGAACCGGCTGGCCAGCGACACCGTGCGCCACACGCTCGGCATGGACACCACGCTGCAGTACTCGCTGGGCCGCAAGGAGCTCACGTCGAAGGACATCAACGACGGGTCCAACAAGTACAACACCTACATCAACCCGGGCCTGCCGCCGACGCCGATCTCCAACCCCGGTGACGAGGCGCTCAACGCGGTGCTCAACCCGGCGGACGGCAAGTGGCTGTACTTCATCGCGATGTCCCCGACCAACACCCTGTTCGCCGAGACGGACAAGGAGCACGCGGCCAACGTCGAGGCGTACTGCAAGGCGGCGGGCCAGGGCTTCGACAAGGTCGGCCTGCACTGCACCACCAAGTAGCCGCCACCACCAAGTAGCCGCCACGGCACCGTCGTTCACGGAGATCACGGAGAGGCAGTGTTGACCAGCAAGCACCGGGCGGCCGTCCTCGGCTCACCGATCGCCCACTCGCTCTCGCCCGACCTGCACCGGGCCGCCTTCGCGGCGCTCGGGCTGGACGGCTGGCGCTACGACCGCTTCGAGGTCGACGAGGCAGCCCTGCCCGGGTTCCTCGCCGGGCTGGACGAGGCCGAGTGGGCGGGGCTGTCGCTGACCATGCCGTTGAAGCGGGCGGTCATCCCGCTGCTGGACGAGGTCAGCGCCACGGCCCGCGCGGTGGACGCGGTGAACACCGTGGTGTTCACCGCCGACGGGCGGCGCACCGGCGACAACACCGACGTCCCTGGGCTGGTCAACGCGCTGCGCGAGCGCGGCATCGCCGAGGTGCCGGCCGCCGCCGTGCTGGGGGCGGGAGCCACCGCCTCCTCGGCGCTGGCCGCGCTCGCCCAGGTCTGCACCGGCGAGGTGACGGTCTACGTGCGCAGCGCCGAGCGGGCCCGGGAGATGGCCGAGCTGGGCGAGCGGCTCGGCGTGGCGGTGCGCACCGCCGACTGGGAGCGCGGCGCGGAGGCGCTGGAGCGGCCGCTGACCGTCTCCACCACCCCGGTCGGGGCGACCGACGGCTTCGCCGGCTCGCTGCCGGCGGCCCCGGGCGCGCTGTTCGACGTGCTGTACCACCCGTGGCCGACGGCGCTGGCCGCCGCCTGCGCGGGGCGCGGGGCGACCGTCCTCGGCGGGCTGGACCTGCTGGTCCACCAGGCGGTGCTGCAGAGCGAGGCCTTCACCGGGCGGGCGCCTGGGCCGCTGGCGGCGATGCGCGAGGCAGGGGAGCGGGCACTGGCCGGGCGCTGAGTCCGCCGCGCGCGGCCGAATCGTTTCGTGGAGTGACCGGTTGCCGTCCGTCACGCGGACTGTGCCCCCAGGGGCTGCCGGGGCATGAAAGGATTCGGACAGAAGGCACGCTCGGGCGGGCCCCGGCGGTGCCGTGGGCCGGCCCGCTGATGAAGGAGCTCCGTTGGGTACGTTGCGCTGGCTGACGGCGGGGGAGTCGCACGGCCCCGCACTCGTCGCGACGCTGGAAGGCCTGCCCGCCGGTGTACCGGTCACCACCGAGGTGGTGGCCGACGCGCTGGCGCGCCGCCGGCTCGGTTACGGCCGCGGGGCGCGGATGAAGTTCGAACAGGACGAGGTGACCTTCCTCGGCGGCGTCCGGCACGGTCTGACCATGGGCAGCCCGGTCGCGATCATGGTCGGCAACACCGAGTGGCCGAAGTGGGAGCAGGTCATGTCGGCCGACCCGGTCGACCCCGAGGTGCTGGCGGGCCTGGCCCGCAACGAGGCGCTGACCCGCCCCCGGCCCGGCCACGCCGACCTGGCCGGCATGCAGAAGTACTCGATCGAGGAGGCCCGGCCGATCCTGGAGCGCGCCAGCGCCCGGGAGACGGCCGCCCGGGTCGCGCTGGGCGCGGTCGCCCGCGCCTACCTGCGCGAGGTGGCCGGGATCGAGATCGTCAGCCACGTGGTCGAGCTGGCCGCCGCCAAGGCGCCGGCCGGCGTGGTGCCGCTGCCCTCGGACGAGGCCCGGCTGGACGCCGACCCGGTGCGCTGCCTGGACGCGGACGCGTCGAAGGCGATGGTCGCCGAGATCGACCAGGCCCACAAGGACGGCGACACCCTCGGCGGTGTGGTCGAGGTGCTCGCGTACGGCGTGCCGGTGGGCCTCGGCTCGCACGTGCACTGGGACCGCCGGCTGGACGCGCGGCTGGCCGCCGCGCTGATGGGCATCCAGGCGATCAAGGGCGTCGAGGTCGGCGACGGCTTCGAGCTGGCCCGGGTCCCCGGGTCGCAGGCGCACGACGAGATCGTCCCGACCCCCGAGGGCGTCAAGCGCACCTCCGGCCGCTCCGGCGGCACCGAGGGCGGGCTGTCCACCGGTGAGGTGCTGCGGGTGCGCGCCGCGATGAAGCCGATCGCCACCGTGCCGCGGGCGCTGCAGACCCTGGACGTGCGCACCGGTGAGCCGGCCAAGGCGCACCACCAGCGTTCGGACGTCTGCGCGGTGCCGGCCGCCGGGATCGTCGCCGAGGCGATGGTCGCGCTGGTGCTGGCGGACGCGGTGAACGAGAAGTTCGGCGGCGACAACGTCTCCGAGACCCGCCGCAACGTCCAGGGCTACCTCGACAACCTGATCATCCGATGACGAAGCCCGTCGTGGTGCTGGTCGGCCCGCCCGGCAGTGGCAAGTCCACCGTCGGGCAGGCCCTGGCCGAGCGCCTGGGCGTCGGCTTCCGGGACACCGACGCCGACATCGAGGCGCTCGCCGGCAAGCCCATCCCGGAGATCTTCATCGACGAGGGCGAGCCGCACTTCCGGGAGCTGGAGGTCCGTGCCGTGCGCGCGGCCGCCGAGGGACACGACGGGGTGCTGGCGCTCGGCGGCGGCGCGGTGATGGCCGAGGCCACCCGTGCGCTGCTGCGCGAGCTGCCGGTGGCCTTCCTGGAGGTCCCGCTGGGCGACGCGGTCAAGCGGGTCGGTCTGGACGCGCCGCGCCCGCTGCTGGCCGTCAACCCCCGGGCCCGCTGGCGCGAGCTGATGGAGGCCCGGCGCCCCCTCTACCTGGAGGTGGCCACCGCCGTCGTCGACACCGCCGACCGCACCCCCGAGCAGGTCGCGGACGCCGTACTGGAAGCACTGGAGCTGAACACCCCCCATGACTGACACCACCGTCAGGATTCACGTCGGCGGCAGCGCCGGCCACGACCCGTACGACGTGCTGATCGGGCACCAGCTGCTCGGCGAGCTGGCGCCGCTGATCGGCACTCGCGCCAGGCGGGTCGCGATCATCCACCCGGAGGCGCTGGCCGCCACCGCCGACGCCATCCGCGAGGACCTGGCCGGCGAGGGCTACGAGGCGATCGCGCTCCAGGTGCCGAACGCCGAGGAGGCGAAGAGCGCCGAGGTCGCCGCGTACTGCTGGTCGGTGCTCGGGCAGACCGGCTTCACCCGCAGCGACGTCGTGGTCGGCCTCGGCGGCGGGGCCACCACCGACCTGGCTGGCTTCGTCGCGGCCACCTGGCTGCGCGGGGTGCGCTGGATCTCCATGCCCACCACGCTGCTCGGCATGGTCGACGCGGCCGTCGGCGGCAAGACCGGCATCAACATCGCCGAGGGCAAGAACATGGTCGGCGCCTTCCACCCGCCGGTGGGCGTGCTGGCCGACCTCGGCACCCTGGAGACCGTGCCCACGCACGACTACGTCTCCGGCCTCGCCGAGGTCATCAAGTGCGGCTTCATCGCGGACCCGGCCATCCTCGAGCTGATCGAGGCCGACCCGGAGGGCGCCAGGACGCCGGCCGGCCCGCACACCGTCGAGCTGATCCGCCGGGCCATCCAGGTCAAGGCCGACGTCGTCTCCGGGGACCTCAAGGAGTCCGGCCGACGCGAGATCCTCAACTACGGCCACACCCTCGGCCACGCCATCGAGCGCAACGAGCGCTACAAGTGGCGGCACGGCGCGGCGATCTCCATCGGCATGGTCTTCGCCGCCGAACTCGGCCGCCTGGCGGGCCGGTTGGACGACGAGACGGCCGACCGCCACCGCACCGTGCTGGCCTCGGTCGGCCTGCCGCTGAGCTACCGGGCGGACGCCTGGCCGAAGCTGCTGGACGCGATGAAGATCGACAAGAAGTCGCGCGGCGACCTGATCCGCTTCATCGTCCTGGACGGCCTCGGCAAGACCTCCGTCCTGGAGGGCCCCGACCCGTCGCTGCTGGTCGCCGCGTACGCGGAGGTCTCGGCGTGACCAGGGTGATGGTGCTCAACGGCCCCAACCTGGGCCGGCTGGGCAGCCGGGAGCCGGACGTCTACGGCGCCACCTCATACGCCGGGCTGGTCGAGCGCTGCACCGCGCTGGGCAAGGAGTTCGGCTTCGAGGTCGAGGTGCACGAGACCAACTCCGAGCAGCAGATGGTGGAGTGGCTGCACGAGGCGGCCGACGGGCAGGTGCCCGTGGTGATCAACCCGGGCGCGTTCACCCACTACTCGTACGCGATGCGGGACGCCGCGGCGCAGCGCACCGCGCCGCTGATCGAGGTGCACATCTCCAACCCGTACGCGCGGGAGACCTTCCGGCACAACTCGGTGATCGCGGCGGTGGCCTCCGGCACCATCGCGGGCTTCGGGATCGGGTCGTACGAGCTGGCGCTGCGGGCGCTGGCGGAGCAGCTCGCCTCGCGCTGACTGCTGGTCAGTGGCCCGGGGGGGGGGGGGGGGCGGCGCCTCGGACCCCGGTTAAGGGCCCTCGCTGGGAAGTATGGGGGGGTAGCGAGGGGGGACAGCGCAGGGGAGAGGGGTCGAGTCCCGACAC
>NZ_JBVHYH010000026.1:0-105077 GCF_055569135.1 Kitasatospora sp. NPDC029367 | reverse complement strand
AGCAGGGACGTAGGGAACCCCCCCCCCCCCCCCCCCCACCCCCCCTCCCCCCCCCCCCCCCCCCCCCCCCCCCCCCCCCCCCCCCCCCCCCCCCCACAGCCGTTCTCGGCGCCGCCCGGAGGACTCGGCTGTCGGACCTGCTCTCCGGCCGTCGAACTGATCCGTCCCTGGCTGAACCAGTCCTGGCGGCCCGGGGGAGGTTGCGGCGGAGTACCGTGGGAGACAACCAAGGACATTCCGCACACCGGCATCAGCGCCGACGTCGCCCTGGGTCGTGACGGGTCCCTCGTGGACCGGACGGGCGGCTTCGCATGATGCCGATCGCTTTCCCCACCTCTTCTTCTCCCGGGCCGTGGTCGGTGCCCGGCATTCCGCTGTTGCCACGGCTGGAACTCGAGCCGACGATGTCGCGGGAAGGCGTTTTCGACGGGGCTTGGTGGCCCCGCTCGAACCACGTGCTCGCCGAACTGCCGGACCTGATCACCGCACTCGGCGCCCACTTCGGGCGCATCGTTCGGGTCGGCCTCGACACCACGGCCTGGGACGGCGTGCCCCGGTCCATCGAGGCGAACGGCGTGACGATCAAGATCAACTGGTTCACCGGCAGCGACGCGACGATCAGCGTCACTCGGGGTCTCCAGGACCACTTCCTGCTGCTGGTGGTGCCGCCCGGCACCGCCCCGGCGACGGCGGCCTCGGCGATGGCCGGCGCCTCGGCGACCGGGAACCACACCCCGGCCGCGGAACTCCTGTTCGGCTGACCGACGGCCGTCCGGCCCGCAGGTCGAGGTGCCGTCGAAAAGAATTTCCGCGGAGGGCGATGAGTTCTCGACGCGACTCCGGTCTACCCCTGTGAAAGCGGCGACGCGACCACGGAGGAGACACCGAGATGACCGAGACGACCACGAACCTGGGCGAGCTGACCATCACCCGCGAACTGCCGGGGACGCCGGCGGAGGTGTTCCGGGCGTACGTCGAGCCGGAGCAGTTCGTGCGGTTCTGGGGCCCGGTGGGCACCCACGTGCCGCTGGAGACGGTGACCATCGAGCCGGTG
The DNA here is from genome assembly GCF_055569135.1 of Kitasatospora sp. NPDC029367. Classification (NCBI taxonomy): domain Bacteria; kingdom Bacillati; phylum Actinomycetota; class Actinomycetes; order Kitasatosporales; family Streptomycetaceae; genus Kitasatospora; species Kitasatospora sp. NPDC029367. Next base: position 104,023 of record NZ_JBVHYH010000026.1, on the reverse strand, counting down.
GTGGGCGGGCGTTACGACAGCACCATGGTGATCGAGGCGACCGGTGACCGGTACCCGTTGAAGGCGCGGATCACCGAGATCCGGCCGGACGAGTCGTTCACGATGGCGGTGGACGGAACGGGCATGCGCTCCACCCTGACCTTCGCCGACCTGGGGGGCGGCCGGACCAGGGTGGTGCTGCACCAGACCGACGTGCCGGCGATGTTCCTCGGGCCGCAGGCGGAGGCGGGGCTCAACTCCAGCTTCGACCGGCTGGTCGAGCACCTGGCCGACCTGGGCTGAGGGGGTCGTTCCACGGGTGCCGACCCGGTCCTCCCCCGAGGGGCCGGGGCGGCACCCTGGTCTTTCAGCTGGTGGCGTCCTGCGGGTACCAGCGGAGTTCGACGGTGTTGCCGTCCGGGTCCTGGACGTAGAGGGAGGTGGCGGTGCCGCGGGCGCCGTAGCGGGGGCCGGGGCCGTCGAGGACGGTGAAGACGCCGGAGTCGACGACCTCCTGCCAGTCGAGGGGTTCGACGGTGAGGCAGATGTGGTCGACGTTGGACTCGTGGCGGGGGCGGTGGAAGAGGTCGATGATCGTCGCGCCGTTGACCCGGACGGAGGGGAAGGAGACCTTGCCGGCCCGCCATTCGTCGACCCGGACGGGCTCCAGACCGAGCAGGCCGGTGTAGAAGGCGAGCGACCGCTCGATGTCGGCGACGTTGAGGACCAGGTGGTCGAGGGCGACGACGCGCATGGTGATCGGCTCCGGTGGTGTGGGTTCTCGTTCGGTGACGGGTTCAACGATCCTCCGGCCGGGGGTGATCATCAATGGCGGATCACCGTACGATCGTTGAGTCGGACTAAACGATGCTGGGTGCGGAGGGGCGGGGCGGCATGCTGGAGCGGCTGGAGACCGAGGTCTTCCTCGCCCTCGCGGAGGAACTGCACTTCGGCCGGACCGGCGAGCTGCTGGGCCTGACCACCGGGCGGGTCAGCCAGGTGGTGCGGAAGCTGGAACGGCGGATCGGCGCGCCGCTGTTCGAGCGGACCAGCCGATCCGTCCGGCTCACCCCGGTCGGGCGGCAACTGGCCGCGGACCTCGGGCCGGTGGTGGCCGCGATGGAGGAGGCGGTGCGCCGGGCGGTGGACGCCGGGCGCGGGGTGACGGGCGAGCTGCGGGTGGCGTTCCTCGGGGAGTCGACGGCGCCGGTGCTGCTCAGGGCGGTCGCGCTGTTCGGCGAGCGGCACCCGGACTGCTGGGTCGACGTCCGGGAGGTGCAGCTCTCCAACTCCCGTTCCAGCCTGGAGGACGGCTCGATCGACATCCTGGTCGCCTCCTACCCCTTCGACGGCATGTCGCTCGGGCCCGTCCTGCTCAGGGAGCAGCGCGTCCTGGCGGTGTCGGCCGGGCACCCGCTGGCCGCCGAGGCCTCGGTGTCGCTGGAGGTCCTCGGGGACCACCCGGTGGTGCAGTACCCGGCGGTCACCTCGGTCGGCTTCAAGCGCGACCGCACCCCCGACCGCACCCCGTCCGGCCGCCCCGTCCCCAAGGGCCCGTCCGGCAGCACCTTCTCCGAGATGCTCAGCCTGGTCGCGATGGGCCGCGGCGTCCTGCCGGTCGGCCAGTACTGCCGCCAGTACTACCCGCGCCCCGACCTCGCCTACGTCCCGATCCACGACGCCCCGCCGATCGAGCGCGGACCGGTCTGGCTGCCGGCCAACACCACCGAACGCGTCCGTGAGTTCATCCGGGCGACGGCCGAGGTGGCCGCCGCGGCCGGGAGTTAGGGCGCCCGGCGTCAGGAGGCAGGGCGCTCGGCGTCAGGAGATCGCGCGGAGGCGGGCCGGGGCCGGCTGGGTCAGTTGCTGGAGGTGGGCGGCGGTCCCGGGGTCGGCGGGGTGAAGGACGAGGAGCTGCTGGGCGTCGGCGGGGAGCTCCAGGGTCTCGCGGTGGAGGCGGAGTTCGGGGCCGGCCGGGTGCTGGAGGCGGAGCGGGCCGCGGCGGGGGACGAGCTGGTTGCCGAGGCGGCGGGTGAACTCGGGGCCGGCGACGGGGGCGAGTTCGGTGCTGAGCCACTCGGAGTTCTCGACGGTGGGGCCGAGCCAGAGGTCGAAGGCCTGCTCGTCGGCGACGTCGTCCCAGTCGGGGAAGAGGGTGCGGGCGCGGGGGTCGGTGAAGACGTAGCGGGTGAGGTTGGGGGCGGGGTGGTCGAGGAGGCCGGCGGCGCCGAGGACGGCGGCGTAGCCGGGGGTGTGGGCGAGGATGTCGCCGAGGCGGTTGGTGACGGCGGCGATGCCCGGTTCGAGGAGGCGGAGGGTCTCGCGGACGGTGGGGCGGACCTCGCGGCTGGGCGGCGCGGGGCGGACGTGGCCGCGGCAGGCGCCGCCGGTGATCTTGGCGAGGTAGCGCAGGTGGGTGCGTTCGGCCGGGTCGAGGCTGAGGGCGTCGGCGAGGGTGTTGACCACGGCGGTGGAGGGGTTGCGGTCCCGGCCCTGTTCGAGTCGGGTCAGGTACTCGACGCTGATGCCCGCGCGGAGGGCGAGGTCGGAGCGGCGCAGTCCGGGTGAGCGGCGGCGGCCGTGGTCGGGCAGACCGAAGGTCTCCGGTTGGATGCTGTCGCGCTTGGCGCGGATGAAGTCCCCCAGTGGTGTGCCCATATGACGAGCCTACGGGCGAGCGAGGTGCGGAGGGTGGCCCTGCGGGGGCCAGCCTGGGCACGGCCTGGCTGGGTCTGCCGGACGGGCGGATGGTGGTGGGCATGGAGAACGACAGCATGGAGTACCGGAGGCTCGGCGGCACCGAACTGGTGGTCAGCCGGATCGCGCTCGGCTGCATGGGCTTCGGCGGCAGCGGCCGCGGCCACAGCCCCTGGGCGCTGGACGAGGACGCGGCGGCGCCGATCTTCCGGCGGGCCGTGGAGCTCGGCATCACCCTCTGGGACACCGCCAACGTGTACGGCGGCGGCGCCTCGGAGGAGCTGGTCGGCCGCGCGGTGCGGCGCTACACCCGGCGCGAGGACGTCGTCCTGGCGACCAAGGCGGGGCTGCCGATGCACGACGGCCCGGGCGGTTCGGGGCTGTCCCGGCGGGCGATCCTGGAGCAGGTCGACGGTTCGCTCGCCCGGCTGGGCACCGACCACCTGGACCTGTTCCAACTGCACCGCTTCGATCCGGCGACCCCGGTGGAGGAGACGGTGGCAGCGCTGGCCGAGGTGGTGGCGGCGGGGAAGGTCCGGTACGTGGGCGCCTCCTCGATGTGGGCGTGGCGGTTCGCGAAGCTCCAGCACGCGGCGGCCCGGGCGGGCGGCCCGGCCTTCGTGTCGATGCAGCACCAGTACAGCCTGGTGCAGCGGGAGGAGGAGCGGGAGATGTTCCCGCTGCTCGCCGACCAGGGGGTGGGCAGCCTGGTGTGGTGCCCGCTGGCCTCGGGGCGGCTGGCCCGACCGTACGGGCTGGCGACGGCCCGTTCGGCGGGGGACGCGGTGGCCGGGCGGTTCTTCGGGGACGTGGACCGGCCGATCGTGGACGCGGTGGAGTCGGTGGCCGCCGCGCGCGGGGTGCCGATGGCGCGGGTCGCGCTGGCCTGGGTGCTGGGCAATCCGCTGGTCACCGCCCCGGTCGTGGGCGCGACCCGGCCGGGGCACCTGGACGACGCGGTGGCCGCGCTGGGCGTGCGGCTCGACGCGGCCGAACGCGCGGCGCTGGAGGGCTCGTACACGCCGCGGCTGCCGACCGGCTTCTGAGCGTGGTCAGCCGACCTCGTCCGGTCCGGTGAAGTCCGGCGGGGTGTAGCCAGGGCCGGTGAAGTCGGGCGGGGTGAAGGCGGCCGGGCGGGGGCTCCGGCCCTGGGGGTCGGTGATGCCGTCGGGGCCGGGGCTGGTGAAGGCCGGCGGGCTGTAGCCGGGGCTGGTGAAGTCGGGGCGGGTGGGTTCCCGGCCGGTCGAGTCGGGGCCGGTGGAGTCCGGGCCGGTGAAATCGGGGCTGGTGAAGTCCGGGCTGGTGTAGCCGGGGGCCGGGCGGCCCGCGACGGCGGGCAGGTGGTCGTGGAGGTAGGGCAGCAGGCCGCGTTCGCGCAGGGCGGTGCGCCACTCCGCGCGGGCGGCGCCGAGTTCGGCGGCCAGCTCGGGGTCGGTGCCGGCCGGGACGGCGGCGGCGCCGTCCCGCAAGGCGGTGAGCAGCAGGCCTATGATGCCGACGGCCATGGCGGCGACCCCGGCGGCGAGCGCGACCCAGCCGGCGGTGACCATCGCGCGGGCGAGCGCGAGGCCGGAGTCGGCGGCGCGCATCAGGTAGCCGACGAGCAGCAGGACGAGTGCGGCGGCCCAGGCGAGGATCGGGGTGAGCACGGTGAGCACGGGGAACAGCCCGGCGCCGCCGTCGCCGGAGCGCAGCTGGCTGAGCAGGCCGGGGGCGTACGGTTCGACGTCGGCCGGCGGCGGGGGCGTGGCGCGCAGGGTCTCGCGCAGCGCGGTGTAGTGGGCGTACTCGGTGGCGGCGGCGGTGTTGATGGCGTCGGCGTCGCGCAGGGCGAGGACGCGGAGCTGGTCGGTGCCGAGGGCGCCGGGGGCGCGCAGGGCGGTGAGGACGGTGCGGTCGCGCAGGGCTTCGGCGAGGAGGCGCTCGTACTCCGGGCGGTCCTCGGCTAGCAGCGGCGGGGGGTTGGACATGGGGACCCCGTTCATGCGGACCCCCGGCCCGGTGGCGAGGACGCGGGACCGCATCGAGGACGCGGGACACCCTCAGGGCGCCGGGGCGGGCGCGGAGGCGGGCCGCCGGACGGGCGGCCGGGTGTGGTGTGCCTCATGGTAGGGGCGGGTGTGCCCGTGCTGACAGTCGGTTTCCGGAATTTCGCGCCCCGGCCTGCGCGCGCGTGGGGGCGCGAGCGCTGGGAACAACTGTTCCAGTGGGGCCGACGATTGTCAGGTCGTCAGGTCGTCAGGTCCTCAGGCCATCAGAGCGTCACGTCGTCAGGGTCGTCGGAGTCGTCAGATCGGCAGCCGTGCGACCAGCAGCCGGCCCTCCATGGTGACCCCGCCGTCCATCGCCACCGCCAGGTCGTCCGCGTACACGTACGGCCCCGGGATGTGCGGCGGCTGCCCGTCGTCCGCGTGCACGGCGCCGGTGAGGTACGGGATCGGGCTGTGCCCGTGCACGACCCGGGTGCCGCCGAAGGTGTCCAGCAGCTCATGGACGGCCGTCGGCCCGGCGTCGCCGCGGAAGGCGAAGCGCTTGGTGAAGCGGCGGAAGCAGTCCCACCACTCGTCCACGCCGCCGTCGGCGAGCAGGCTGTGCACCGCGTCGTTGACGTCCGGGATGGACTCGCCGTACTCCAGGTACGCCGTGGTGTCGGAGTGCAGCAGCAGGTGGCCGTCCTCCAGGCCCATGGCGGGCAGCCGGGAGAGCCAGCTGATGTGGTGGGCCTCCAGCCGGTCCAGGTCGCTCTGCTGGCCGCCGTTGAGCCGCCAGGCGGCGAGGAAGGAGGCGGTGCCGGCGGTGGACTGGACGGGCTCGTCGCCGTACTTGGCGGCGCCGAGGAAGAGCAGTTCGTGATTGCCCATCAGGGCGCGGCAGTAGCCGCCGGCCGCGGCGGCCTCCGCGGCGAGCTGCATGACCAGGTCGATGACGCCGATGCCGTCCGGGCCGCGGTCGGTGAAGTCGCCGAGGAACCAGATCCGGGCGCGGCCGGCGGACCAGTGGCCGCCGTCGTCGATCAGGCCCTGGTGGTGGAGTTCGGCGCGCAGCTCCTCGAGGTAGCCGTGCACGTCGCCGACGACGTAGACCGGGCCGGGGGGCTCGCCGGGGCCGGGGGCCGGGTACGGGTAGGTCGGCGCGGCGGGGTCGGGCAGCGGCGGGCCGAGCTCGATCGTCGGCGGGTCGTCGCGGTCGGTGAGCTGGTCGCCGAACTGGTCGCCGAGTTGGTCGCCGAGTTGGTCGCCGAGCTGGTCCGTGAGCTGGAGGGCCGGGGAGGGCTGGTCGGGCAGGGTGGGCTCGTAGCCGCCGTGGTCCTGCGGCTCGTAACCGCCGTGGTCCTGGGGCTCGTAGCCGGTCCGGTCCTGCTGGTCGTAGCCGCCTTCGTAGCCGACCTGGCCGTGGTGCCGGCCCTGGTCGTGGTGCTGCTCCTGGCTGTGGTGCTGCTCCTGGCCGGGCCCCTGGGCGTGCACGGTGTGGCCGTGCCCCTGGCCGTCGTGCCAGTGCTGTTCCAGGTAGCGGGCCCCGCCGTAGCCGCTGTAGGTCTCCGCTTCGTACGGGGTGCCCTGGTAGCCCGGGGCGGGTTCGGGTTCGTAGTAGGTGCCGTACGGCAGCACGTCGAGGTCCGGCTGGTGGCGGGGGCCTGAGTGGGGGTGCTCAGGTCCGGGGAAGCGGTCCTCGGGTGTCATTCGCCCATCATAGGAAGACCACTCTCCCGCCGTCGTCACCTGGTGGGTATCCAATCCTCCGGAGCGTCAGCCGGGCGGTCCCGCAGGGTCCGTTTTGCCCCGGCTCGGTAGGGTCTCGTGGGTTTTTCGTGGGCGTACCGGCGGTTGTTCGTCGCCCTCCCGCCCACTGCGCTACACCTCGCCCGGGGGGCGCGGCGGGCTGACGGTGGTGCGCGGACTCCGGCGCTGGGAGGAGGCGCGGACGATCAGCTCGGTCGGCATCAGGGTGCCGGGGGGCGGGCCGTTTCCGGCGGTGCGGAAGCGCGGCGGGAAGAGCCGGGCGATGTCCACGCCCGTCCCGGAGTCGACCCCTTCGATGGCGTCGATGAGGAGGTTGACCACGGTGGTGCCGATCTTGCGCGGCTTGAGCGAGAGGGTGGTGATCGGCGGCTCGGTGGCCGCGTAGACGTCGCTCTCGCTGCAGGTGACCAGCAGCAGGTCGTCCGGCACCCGCAGGCCGTACCGGCGGGCGGCGGCCAGCAGGTCGGTGCCGTTGGGGTCGAACAGGCCGTACACCGCGTCCGGGCGGTCCGGCCGGGCGAGCAGCCGGTCGGCGGCTACGGCGCCGGCGGCCGGGTCGTGCGCGGGGTAGGCCTCGTACACCGGCTCCTGGCCGACCTTGGCGCACCAGCCGAGGTAGGCCTCGGTGGAGAGCCGGGTGTAGGTGTCGGTGCTGGTGCCGGTGAGCAGGCCGATCCGGCGGGCGCCGGCCTCGGAGAGGTGGTCGAGGATGCCGAGCACGGCGGCCTCGTGGTCGTTGTCGACCCAGGCGGTGACCGGGCAGTTGCCGGGCTTGCCGTCGCTGACCACCGGCACGCCGGACCGGTACAGCTCGCTGACCAGCGGGTCCTGGTCGGGCGGGTCGATCACCACGGTGCCGTCCAGGGCGATGTTGCCCCAGACGTCGTGGCGGGAGGAGGCGGGCAGCACGACCAGCGCGTAGCCGCGGCCGAGGGCGGCGCTGGTGGCGGCCCGGGCCATCTCGGCGAAGTAGGCGAACTCGGTGAAGGTGAAGGGTTCTTCGCCGTACGTCGTGACGGTCAGCCCGATCAGGCCGGACCGTCCGGTGCGCAGGGTGCGGGCTGCGGCCGAGGGGCGGTAGCCGAGGCGCTCGGCGACCTCGCGCACCCGGCTGCGGGTCTCGTCGGGCAGGCGGCCCTTTCCGTTCAGCGCATCGGAGACGGTGGTGATCGACACTCCGGCGGCTGCTGCCACATCCCGGATGCCGGCCCGCTCCAGACGCCGTGAGGTGGTGGGACGCCGACCGCTCTGGTTGGCTGCTGCTGTCATGGCGGACCGATCGTATGGCTCCTGACAAGGGTCTGTGACCGGCGCATCGGGAGCCTTTGGAGATACGTTTCTCCATGAGTGAGCCGGGGTGCGCCCCTTCGATCCCCTCCCGAATCCAGCCGTCTTACCTCTGACATGTGCCAAAGGAACCGGGCAGAATGGCTGATCTGCGCCTGTAACCCGTCCGGGCATCTCACTCCTACGGGTGAGGGCGGTCGGTATCGTGCAAGGCACCCGACCGGGGTTGGTCCGGGCGCGCTCCGGGATTCCCGGGGGCGCGGCCAGGTTCCGCGGTACGGCGGCGATCCCGACCGTGCGAGGGCGGGCGGACCGGCAGAGAAGACGAAGGAGTACGACCGTGAGCAGTGGTACCTCAGCGCCGGGCCCGCGCCTGCGCCCGAGCCTGGACGGCATCCCCACCTACAAGCCCGGCAAGCCGGCCGGCGCCGACGCCTACAAGCTGTCCTCGAACGAGAACCCGAACAACCCGCTGCCCGGCGTCCTGGAGGCGGCGGTCGCGGCGGCCGGCTCCTTCAACCGCTACCCGGACATGGGCGTCAGCGAGCTGACCGCCGTCCTCGCCGAGCGCTTCGGCGTGCCCGCCGAGCACATCGCCCTCGGCACCGGCTCGGTCGGCGTCGCCCAGTCGCTGGTGCTCGCCACGGCCGGCCCGGGCGACGAGGTGATCTTCGCCTGGCGCTCCTTCGAGGCCTACCCGATCATCACCCAGATCGCCGGCGCGACGCCCGTCCCGGTCCCGCTCAAGGACAACGGCGACCACGACCTGGACGCGATGCTCGCCGCCGTCACCCCGGCCACCCGGCTGGTCTTCGTCTGCAACCCCAACAACCCCACCGGCAACGTGATCCACCGCGCCGAGCTGGAGCGTTTCCTGGACGCCGTCCCCGGTGACGTCCTGGTCGTCGTCGACGAGGCGTACATCGAGTTCATCCGCGACGCCGAGGTGCCCAACGGCATCGACCTCTACCGCGACCGCCCCAACGTCTGCGTGCTGCGCACCTTCTCCAAGGCGTACGGTCTGGCGGGCCTGCGGGTCGGCTTCGCGATCGCCCACGAGCCGGTCGCCAACGCGCTGCGCAAGACCGCCGTCCCGTTCGGCGTCAGCCAGCTCGCCCAGGACGCCGCGGTCGCCTCGCTGCGCGCCGAGGAGGCGCTGCTGGAGCGGGTCGAGGCGCTGGTCGCCGAGCGCACCCGGGTCGTCGCCGGGCTGCGCGCCCAGGGCTGGGACGTCCCGGACTCGCAGGCCAACTTCGTCTGGCTCGGGCTCGGCGAGCGCTCGCAGGACTTCGCGGCGGCCTGCGCCGCGGCCGGGGTGATCGTCCGGCCGTTCCCGGAGGGCGTGCGGATCTCGATCGGCGAGACCGAGGGCAACTCGATCTTCCTGACGGTGGCGGAGGCCTTCCGCAAGGAGATCGACGGCTGAGGTCGGGTCGGGGCGGGTCGGGGCGGGTCGGGGCCCGGCCGAGGTCGGGCTGCGGTTCTGCCGGTCCGCTTTCGGTCCTCATCCGGTCCGCTGCCGGTCCTCTTCCGGTCCGCGGGGGCGCGCTCCGGGCGGGGTGCGCCCCCGCGGCGTCTGTGTGGGGGGAGTCCCGGGGCGAGGCGGGTGCGGTGCCGGCCTGAGGGCTGTCTGAGGAAGCCCTCCCGGATGGCCGGGGATTGCTGGGAGGGCGCTGGGAGTTCGGCCAACGATCGCCCACGCCCCCGCCAAGCCGTCCGCGCGGGCCGGGGGATATGGCAGATATGTCCGGATCCGGCCGGTCAGTCTTCTCCCAGCCGCCGCCCAGGGCAGCGCAAGAGCACCCGGCGAAGCTGTCCGCCATGAAGGTGCTCCCACGGCGGCGCGGTGCCGTCCTCGTCAACTCCGCGCTCGGCGTGGCCCTGCTGGGCGGTGTGGCCCTGGTGTACGCCACGCTCGACGGCAGCGGCGGCACGGCCGCCGCCAAGCCGGTCGCCCGTACCGCGACTGTCACCAAGGGAACGGTCCTGGCCACGGTGTCCGGAACCGGCACCCTGGCCTCCCCGACCGACGCCGCCCAGGACTTCGCCACGGGCGGGCGGCTCACCGCGGTCAAGGTCGCGGTCGGCGACGCCGTCAAGAAGGGCCAGGTGCTGGCGACGGTCGACACCACGGCGGCCCAGCAGCAGGTGGACGCCGCCCAGGCCGCGCTCACCACGGCGAACGCCAACCTCACCAAGGCCCAGGCAGGCGTCACCACGACGACCACCGAGCCGCTGCCCGGGGCCACACCCCCGGCGAGCGGCGGCAGCGGTTCCGGTGGGGGCCGCGGGGCGGGCGGGAGCAGTACGCCCGCCCCGCAGACCACCACCATCACCACCACCAAGGTCGACGACGCGGCCGTCGCCCAGGCCCAGCAGCAGGTCGCCACCGCGCAGACCACCCTCACCAACGCCCAGGCGGCGCTGGCCGGGACAACGCTCACCGCCTCGGTGGACGGCACGGTCGCCTCAATCTCGGCGAAGGTCGGGGACGCGGTGGGCGCCACGGCCTCCGGCTCGTCCTCCTCCTCCACCGCCAAGTCCACCGGCAGCAGCGCGAGTTCGGGATCGCCCAGCGGCTTCATCGTGCTGACCAACCCGACCGGGATGCAGGTCACCGCCAACTTCTCCGAGCTGGACTCGCTCAAGTTGAAGAAGGGCGAGGCCGCCACCGTCACGCTGAACGCCCAGTCCGACACCAAGCTCAACGCGACCGTCCTGTCGGTCAGTTCGCTGCCGTCGAGCTCCTCCTCCGGGGGCGCGGCCGGTGGCTCCGCCGTCCAGTACGCGGCCACCCTGCAGCTCAACGGGGACACCAGCACGCTGCGCACCGGTCTCAGCGCGACCGTCCAGGTGATCACCGGCGAGGCGGACAACGCGCTCTCGCTGCCGACCTCGGCGCTGTCCGGCACCGGCAGCTCGCGGACCGCCACGGTGGTGCACGAGGGCGGGGCCACCGAGCGGGTCGACGTCGGCGTGGGCGTCGAGGGGGACAGCACCGTGCAGGTGGTCTCCGGCCTCAAGGAGGGCGACAAGGTCCAACTCCCCACCACCAGCGGCAACAACGGCTTCCCGAACGGCTCCTTCCCGGGCCTGGGCGGCGGCGGTGGCGGCGGTGGCCGGGGTGGCAACGGCGGCGCGGTCGGCATCCCGGGCGGGACCGGCGGCGGTGCCGGCGGTGCGGGTGGCGCCGGCCGCGGCGGTAAGGGCTGAGCATGCAGCACGTCATCGACAGGCGCGTCCCCGCGAAACCCGTGCCGGTGATCCGGATCAGCCGGCTCACCAAGTCGTACGGGCACGGCGACGCCACCGTGCACGCCCTGCGCGGCCCGTCCCGGCCCGGGACGGACGAACCGGCCGGCGTCGACCTGGACATCGAACAGGGCGACTACGTCGCCGTGATGGGCAGTTCGGGCTCCGGCAAGTCCACCCTGATGAACATCCTCGGCTGCCTCGATATCCCCACCTCCGGCCGCTACCTGCTGGACGGCACCGACGTCGGCCACCTCGACGAGCAGCAGCTCGCACTGGTCCGCAACCGCAAGATCGGCTTCGTCTTCCAGTCCTTCAACCTGGTGCCGCGCACCACCGCCCTCGCCCAGGTCGAGCTGCCGCTCGCCTACGCGGGCGTCCGGGCGGCGGAGCGCCGCCGGCGGGCGATGGCCGCGCTGTCCCTGGTCGGCCTCGGCGAGCGGGCCGGGCACAAGCCCAACCAGCTCTCCGGCGGCCAGCAGCAGCGCGTCGCGGTGGCCCGGGCGCTGGTCACGGCGCCCGCGATGCTGCTCGCCGACGAACCCACCGGCAACCTGGACAGCCGCTCCACGGAGGAGGTGCTGGGCCTGATCGACGGGCTCAACGCCACCGGCCGTACGGTCGTCCTGATCACCCACGAGGACGAGGTCGCCCAGCACGCCAAGCGGGTGCTGCGCCTGGTCGACGGGCAGATCGTCAGCGACGTCCGGCAGGCGCCGGTCGACGGGCCCCCGCCCGCGCTGCGCCGGACGGGAGTACCGGCGTGATCCTCTGGCAAACGCTCCGCTTCGCGGTCGGCGGCCTGGCCGCCAACAAGGTGCGCTCCGCGCTCACCATGCTCGGGGTGCTGATCGGTGTCGCCTCGGTGATCCTGCTGCTGGCGGTCGGCAACGGCTCCTCCCAGGCGGTGAAGGACTCGATCACTTCGCTCGGCACCAACTCCCTTACGGTCAGCGCCGGTTCGGCGGCCGGCGGGTCGCGGGCCACCTCCTCGGTGAAGAAGCTGACGGTCGCCGACGCCAAGGCGCTGGCGAGCGCCACGGACTCGTCGGCGATCAAGTCCGTCGCTCCGGTGGTCACGACGAGCGCGACGGCGCTGTACGGGAACATCTCGTACAGCCCGGGCTCGGTCGTCGGCACGTACCCCGCGTACTTCGAGACCTCCAACCAGAAGGTCGCGCACGGCGACTACTTCACCGCCGACGACGTGCTCGGCTCGCGCAAGGTCGCGGTGCTCGGCGCCACGACGGCCAAGCAGCTGTTCGACACCGAGGACCCGGTCGGGAAGAAGATCGTGCTCGGCGGGACGCCGTTCACGGTGGTGGGCGTGCTGGCCGCCAAGGGCGGCAGCGGGTTCACCGACCCGGACGACGTGGTGATCGCTCCGCTGCCGACCGTGCAGAACGCCTTCACCGGATTCGGGGCGGTCAACCAGATCCTGGTGCAGGCGTCGTCCGCCGACACCACGACGGCGGCGCAGTCGGAGATCACCCGGGTGCTGCTCGGGACGCACGCGATCACCGACCCGACCAAGGCCGACTTCCGGATCACCAACCAGGCGTCGCTGCTCACCGCGCGGGAGAGCACGACCAAGACCTTCACCGTGCTGCTCGGCGCGGTGGCGGCGATCTCGCTGCTGGTCGGCGGGATCGGCATCACCAACATCATGCTGGTGACGGTGACCGAGCGGACCAGGGAGATCGGCATCCGCAAGGCGCTCGGCGCGCCCCGGGCCGTCATCCTCGGGCAGTTCCTGACCGAATCGACGCTGCTGTCGGTGATCGGGGCCGGGTTGGGCGTGGCGGCGGGGATCGTCGGCTCGCACTTCAGCATCGTCGGCATCAAGCCGGTGGTCATCCCCGAGTCCGTACTGGGCGCCTTCGGCATCGCCGTCGCCATCGGACTGTTCTTCGGCAGCTACCCCGCCAACCGGGCCGCCTCGCTGCGGCCGATCGACGCCCTCCGGCACGAGTAGGAGCACTTCTTCGATGGAGCACGACGAACAGGTCGCCCTGCTGGCCACCCCGCCGGACGCGCGGGACGTCTTCGCGGAGCTGGCGGCGCCGCCGAGGCGGAAGCTGCCGTGGCTGTCGCTCGTCCTCGCGGGCGGCGTGATCGCCACGGGGGCGTTCGCGGGCGGGGTCTGGTACCAGCAGGGGCAGGGCGGTTCCAGCGGTGCCAAGCCCTCGGCGCGGGCCGCTTCGGCGGCCGGGCCGGGCGCTGGCTCGGCGGCGGGCGGCTACGGGCAGGGCGGCTACGGACAGGGCGGCGGGCGCCGGGGCGGGCAGGGGCAGGGTCAGGGTCAGGGTCAGGGCGGTGGTCAGGGCGGTGGTCAGGGCGGCTTCGCGCGCGGCACCGTCAAGGCCGTCGACGGCTCGACGGTGTACCTGACCGACGCCAACGGCAACACGATCAAGGTGACGACGGGGGACTCGACCAAGGTCCAGCTCAACAAGCAGGGCAAGGTCGCCGACCTCCAGCCCGGCCAGAGCGTGACCGTGGTCGGGACGCCCGACTCCAGCGGCGGGTACAACGCCACCCAGCTCGTCGAGGGCGCCGCTACCGGCGGCTTCGGCGGCGGCGGAGGTGGCGGTGGTGGCGGCGGCTTCGGTGGAGGCGCGCCCAAGAGCCCGTCCGGCGGCTGACCCGGAAACCGTCGGACGACCGCTTCGCCCCGCTGGCCCCATCCAGCGGGGCGAAGCCCTGCCGGGGCCTGACCCGCAGGAGCAGCACCCGCGAGGCCCTCGCCCTGGGGCCTGGGGGTGGGTCCAGCCCCACCCCAGGTGTGGGGCCAGACCCGTGTTGTGTCTTCCGCCGTCTCCGTAGATTCGTTCTCACCACGACACGGAGGACAGAACAATGGCGACCACGGCGACCGCGAACCTCGGCAACTCCGGTACCGACGAGGCCTTTTCGACCGCGAAGAAGTGCCTCACGCTCTTCGGCGCGATCGGTGTGATCACCCTCGCGACCGTTGCCGTGATGGCGTCCACCGGGCACGCGACCACCCCGTTCATGTGGATCCGCGGGATCATCTTCCCCGCCCTCGCCCCGGTGCTCCTGCGGATCACCGCCCGCGCCGCCGGCGGCGACTACAAGGCCTTCGACCGGATCCGGACCATCTCCACCGTGATGCCGCTCGCCGTCCTCGGCGTCGACCTCATCCCCGGGATCTGCCCGGCCTGGTACGCCGTCCTCCAGGGCCTCTCCGCCCTGGCGGTCCTCCCCATCGCCTTCCTCACCCGCACCAAGGCCATGGCCACCGCCTTCCCCAAGCCGTGACCCCCGAGCCCCGCGCGGGGACCCCGCTGCCCCTCGGTGGACGAGCTCACCACCCAGGGGCTGCCCTTCCAGCGCCGCTTCGGTTTCACCGACGCAGGCCACAAGCACGGCCGTTGGATCGACACCGTCCTGATGCAACGCCCCGTCGGCTGATCCGAACCCGGGGTGTCAGAGCTCCGATCAGGACTCGCCGGTGCCGGACTCACGAACGGCCCGCTCCCAGAGGTCCAGCCCGGCCCGGAGCAGTTCGCGCACGGCCGCGGTCTCCTCGTCCGTCCAGGCGCCCCCGTCGTTGTCCTCGCCCCCGCCCTGGCCGGCGGTCGGATCGAGGGCGTCACCAGGTCAGCCATGCAGGGTCTCCCGTGGTTTCGCGACTCCACCCGCCGCCTTGCACAGGAAGTCGGCCCGGCCGACTTCCTGTGTCGACTCTTCGCTCGATGCTCGAACGCTTCGACCGCTGGGGAAGATCCTCAATTCCAGGTCGGGAATATCTGCGGTGCGGCGTGGACAGGGGTCGGCGGGCCGCCCTAGCGTCGTCGGCAGCAGATGGGGAAGTGCCCGACCTGAGAAGGGGTCAGCATGGCCGAGCAACCGCAACTGACAAGGCTCACCGGCAAGTTCGACGGTCCGACCTGTGATGACGACGACTGCCCCAATGTGTATGCCACCGACCGTGAGACCTTCGTGGTCCAGGGTGACCACTTCGCGGGCCTGAAGGTGCCGGCCGGGGAGTCTGCCGTCGAGATCCCGCGGCAGGTCCTGGAGGAGGCCGTCCGTGCTCTTGGATGGTGAGCAGTGGAGGGCGCACTTCGACCGGTACCGGCGTGAAGCGTTCCGCCTCGAAGTACAGCCCACCTACACGATGCCCAAGGAGGCCGAGAGCCTTTCCCGCTTCCTTCGCGGGGAGCCGAAGCCGGTCGATCACAACACCGCGTGGCACCAACGCGTGCGTGGCTTCGTCGCTTCGGGGCGTGCGATCGGGCGGGTCCGGGTGGTCCGTCGGCCCCTGACGGATTACCAGCGGTACCAGTTCGCTTGGGGGATCCCCGGGAACATCGAGGCAGGTGAGGACATTCGAATCCTGGATGCGACGGACCGGGATTTCGGGCTGCCGGACCGGGACTGGTGGCTGTTCGACGAGTCCTCGGCGGTCCACCTCAATTTTCGCCCGGACGGGACCCAGATCAATCGGGAGCTGGTCACCGGCGACATGCGACAGTACCAGGAGTGGAAGGGAATCGCCCTCGATCATTCCGTGCCCTTCGCCGAGTACCTGAAAGAGCATGGGTGATCCTCGATCCCGACCAGCTCGGCAGATCGAAGTCGGATCTGGCCGAAACGCTGAGAAGGCTCCGCCTGGAGGCCGGTCTCACAGGAGACCGGCTTTCGGTGCGTTGTGGCATGTCCCAGAGCAAGATCAGCAAGATCGAGACCGGAAGGGTGACTCCGAGCCTGGTCGACGTGGAGCTCATCCTCAGGGCGCTCGACGTGCCTGTCGCCGTCCTCCAGGAGGTTTCCGCGCTGGCGCGAACCGCGAACACCGAATGGCAGGGCAAGCGCGCTTCCTGGCGGCGAGGCGTCGAGAAGCGTCAGGCCGAACTGCTGTCGCTGGAGAGAGACGCGACAGAGCTGCGGTACTTCCTGCCGGCGATGATCACCGGCCTGCTGGCGACGCCCGAGTACATCCGGGCGAGCCTGAGTCATTCTCCGGGCGACAGGGCGGTCGTCACGAGCCGGAAGCTGGAGCGCCAAATGGTGCTCCATGACGAATCGAAGTCGTTCACTTTCCTGCTGACGGAACAGGCGGTGAACTGGGCTCTGGTTCCTCCCCTGGAAATGGCTGTTCAAATAGACCGCCTGGTGTCACTTTCCCGTCTTCGGGCGGTTCGGATCGGCGTGATCCCGTACGGAACACCTCTCGCCCGTGGTCCGATGAACACCTTCACGATGTACGACGACCGCCTCGTCACCATGGAGTCGTTCACTGGGCGGATGGTGTTCCGGGATTCGCGAGACCTACTGCACTATCGTGAGATCTTCGCGGCGTTCGAGGCCTGTGCGCTATTCGGTGACCCCGCCCGGGTCCAGCTGTGCGAATGGGCGGGGCGTTATCGGGAGGAATCCAGAGATCTTTAGTCAGTATCGGGAATATTGGTGAACGGCTGCCCGGAATTCTCGTAACGTGCTCCTTGCTGGTCGGAGAATTCATTCGCTGGAGGGAATGCAGATGGGAAAGCACGGCGGAGGATCGGGCGGGGACGGCCCGGGTAAGGCCGGTGGGGGCAGCGGCGGCGGGCACTCCGGCAAGCCGGACACCGCGCCGCACGACGGACAGCGGGACGCCCCGCCCAAGAATCTGCCCAAGCCGTCGAAGCCGTAGGGGACGTCATGACGTGGGACGAACTGACCGACGCGCTCCGGGAGTCCGGAGCGCTGTCGTCCGCCTGGGAGAAGACGTTCCGCACCACCCCGCGTGAGCTGTTCACGCCGGACCGGGTGCTGCACGGGGGAAGGTGGGTCGATCGCGCCGAACAGCCCGATCAGTGGGTTGAGTTGGTTGCCTCGGATCTGGCTCTCGTGACGCAGGTCTACGACGGGACGGACACTCCGTCGTCGTCCAGTTCCATGCCCACCGTGGTCGCGCAGATGCTCCGGCACCTGGACGTGGACGAGGGCATGCGGGTCCTGGAGGTGGGCACCGGCACCGGCTGGACAGCGGGCCTGCTGTCCCGCCAGGTCGGCGCGGAGAACGTGACCAGCGTCGAGCTGGATCCGGACCTCGCACGCCGGGCCCGGCACCGGCTGCATGCCGCTGGCCTGCGGTCCACGGTGATCGCCGGTGACGGCACACTCGGCCATCCCGAGGGCGCCCCGTTCGACCGGGTGCACTTCACTGCGGCCGTCCAGCGGCTTCCGTCGGCGATCATCGACCAGACGGCCCCCGGCGGGGTCATCCTGGTGCCGTACGGCACGCCGCTCTGCAACGGCGCGTTGCTGCGGCTCACGGTGGCGGAGGACGGGCGGTCGGCCAGTGGCCAGTTCGTCGAGGACGTCTCGTTCATGTGGGTGCGCGACCAGCGCCCCGACAGCGGCGAGTTCGACATCGGGGACATCCGGCGCGGCGCATCCGGGATCGACCCGGCTGCCGTGGCCGAGCAGACCCATGCCGCGTTCGCCATCGGGCTGCGGATGCCGGACCTGTTCCGCCAGGACGTATGGGCCGGCTACGACCGGTTCGGCACCGGCCGGGCAGAGGTCTGGGACGGCACCTCCTATGCCCACTGCCGCTTCGCCGACTGGGCCGGCCCGCACGCCGTGTCGCAGTCCGGCCCACGGAGCCTGTGGGACGAGGTAACGGCGGCGCACGGCTGGTGGGTCCGTCACGGCAAGCCCGACCTCACCCGGCTGGGCATGACCGTGACCGTGTCCGGCGAACACCACCCGTGGTTGGACGAGCCGGGCAACGTCCTCCACTGACCCCGATCGGGCGGGCCGACTGCTCACGGATGAGGGGGTTCACGGGCCGGCCGCGCGCGCTGCGGCCGGCCCGCTGGATGAAGGGTGAGTGCATGTAGAAGATCTCATCGGGGCTCTGGCGGGTGATCAGGGGACGATGCAGTGGCGGAGGTTCTGGTTCTGGCACTCGAGTTCATGGTCGGCGTGACCGGCATCGTCCGTCACGAGGACGGGCGGGCATGACGGACGGCCGGGGTGCGGCCGCCTCCCCTGGCAGGGGGAGGGGGCCGGGCCGTGGGGACGATGTGTCGGGCGCCCGCGTGCCGGGACCGTGGAGGCATGAAGACGACCGTCCTCCGCCCCGCCGCTTACGCCGCCGCCGTCTGGGCCGCCGCGTTCTCCCTCGTCCACCTCTACTGGTTGTTCGGCGGTCGGATCGGCCTGCCGTCCGGGCTGTCGGTCACCGGGAACACCCCGCTGCTGATCATCGACATTCTTGCCATCCCGGGGTGTGCCGTCGCGGCGGTGGTCGCGCTGGCGATCGTCCGGCCGTGGGGCGGGCGGCTGTCGGCCCGACTGCTCGGGGCCGTGCTCTGGGGCATCACGGCCGTCCTGCTGGTGCACTCGCTGCCGTCCGTGCCGGACTGGCTGGCGCTCGCCACCAGCTCCCGGACGACGGCCGACTTCGACGCGATGGGCCGGTTCGCGACGCTGCTCTACGAGCCCTTCTTCCTGGCCGGCGGGCTGCTGTTCGGCCTCGCCACCCTCGGCCGTCGCCGGGGCTGAGGGGGCACGCGCAGCTGGTGATCACTCATGGGGCCACGTCGGCTGGGTCCGCCGGCCGGGTGCCTGCGCCATGGGACCAGTCTTGGCCCCTTGGTTTCTGACGTAGGAAAAGCTACGTTGCGTTCATTCCTCTGCTCGCGGTCTCGCGGCAGGAGAATCCTATTTTCGCAGCTAGATTGCCGAGGATCATTGCCATAGACCTGCCGGGGATGCAACGAGCTGGGCCGCCTTTCGTTGCAATGGAATGACGGTGGACGCTATCTTGAGCGCAGAGACCACCGATCCCCGAAGGAGGCCGCGATGCCGGGCGGCAGGCTCACCCAGCAGGAACGCCAGCAGATCGCGCTGGGACTGGCCGACGGCCTCGCGTACGCGGAGATCGCCAGGCGGCTCGACCGGCCGACCTCGACCGTCACCCGTGAGGTGATGCGCAACGGCGGCCCCGGCACCTACCGCGCCGACCTGGCCCACCGCGCCACCGGGCACCGCGCCCAGCGCCGGCGGCAGGCCGCGCCCCAGGGGCCGAGCACCACCCCGCAGCCGCACGGCCGGGACGCCGAGGCGGTGCACGCCTACGAGGAGGTGTTCACCTCCGTCCTGATGCAGTCCGGCATGCCACGGATGACGTCCCGGGTGCTGGCCTGCCTCTACATCACCGACGCGGGCAGCCTCACCGCCGCCGAGCTGGTCGAGCGCCTCCAGGTCAGCCCGGCGACCATCTCCAAGTCGATCGCCTTCCTGGAGAGCCAGGGCATGGTGACCCGGGAGCGCGACGAACGGCGCCGCGAGCGCTACTTCGTGGACGACGACATCTGGTACCGCTCGATGATGGTCAGCGCCCAGGCCACCGCCCAGCTCGTCGACACCGCCCGGGAGGGCGTCGGCATCCTCGGCAGCGGGACCCCGGCGGGCAACCGGCTGGAGAACATCGCCCGCTTCCTGGACTTCGTCTCCGAGTCGATCGCCCGCGCCGCCGAGCAGGGTCGCGAGGTGCTGCACGCGAAGCCGTTGGGCGGGGAGGCGGCGGAGAACGCCGAGTGAGCGGCGGCCCCGGCCCGGGCCTCAGTACCCGATGGCCTCGCGCAGCAGCAGCACGGTGCCCCGGGAGAAGAGGGTCGGCGCGTTGAGGACCAGCAGCTGGTTGACGGCGCTCGGTTGGCCGTAGGCGGCCCGCGAGCGGGTGTCCTCCAGTGGGAGCACGTGCTCCTCCAACCGCCGCAGGGCGGTCGGCAGGTCGGGGACCACCTTCTGGGCGCCGACGACCCAGATCGCCTCCCCCGCGCCGCCGGCGTTGCCGGGCAGCTGGCTGCCGCTGGCCGAGGCGATCACCAGGGAGCCGGTCTCGGTGAGCGCGGCGACGCTGCCGACCGCGACGTCGGGGGCGGCGAGCAGGTGCCGGATGCCGTCCGCCTCGGTGGTCCGGTCCATCGCCGTCACCCGGGACCTGACGGACCGGCAGCGACTGCCGTCGTTGAGGTCCTCGTCGATGCCGGACAGCCGGAGCGTCTCGCTGGCCGCGGTGAGGACGGTGGCGTCCGGCCGGACCAGCTCCCGGACCCGGGCCCGGGCCGCGGCGGCGTCGTCCAGGAGCTCGACGGCGAAGCCCCGCGCCGCGAGGGCGGCGGCAGCCCGCTCCAGGCGTTCCGTGTCCGCGGGGGCGTCGAAGCCCGCACCCGCCGCCGCGCCCCCGGCCGGTCGGTGGCCGTCGCGCATCGTCACCGCATCGGTGAACTCGGCTTGCGGGGCCTGGATCTCGACCAGGTCGGTGGTGCTCCGGAAGTCGTTCACGGTGGTTCTCCTTCGTACCGTTCGGTTGCGTCTGCCGGGTACGACCGAACGGCACGCCGGAACGTGAGGTGGCGGGGCGGCTGTCACATTCCGCTGCGCTGTGCAGTCGTAGGAGTGACGGAACGGACCGGAGGCGGGTGGGGCCATGGACGTGGACATGGACGTGAACGGGGACGGGGACGTGAACGTGAACGGGGACGTGGACGGGGACGTGGACGGGGACGTGGACGTGGACGTGAACGGGGACGTGGACGCGGGCGGGGAGATGGACGACGACGACCTGAGCGTGATCATGAGCGAGCGGCGGCGGCTGACCAACCTGGCGTACCGGATGCTCGGCTCCCTCGCCGACGCCGAGGACGTCGTGCAGGAGACCTGCGCCCGCTGGTACGCGATGCCGACGGAGCGGCGGCAGGCCGTCGCCTCGCCCGCCGGCTGGCTGACCACCGTCGCCAGCCGGATCTGCCTCACCCAGCTCGGCTCCGCCCGCGCCCGGCGGGAGCGCTACGTGGGCGAGTGGCTGCCCGAGCCGCTGCCCGGACACCGGGAGGGGGCCGACGGCGCGGCGGCGGACCCGGCGAACCCGGCGGACCCGGCGGACCGGATCACCCTCGACGAGTCGGTGAACATGGCCTTCCTCGTCGTCCTGGAGACCATGACGCCCGCCGAGCGGGTGGCGTTCATCCTCCACGACGTCTTCCAGTACCCGTTCGCCGAGGTGGCCGCCGTCGTCGGCCGCTCGGCGGCGGCCTGCCGACAGCTGGCCGCCTCGGCCCGCCGCCGGATCCGCGCGGCGCAGGCGCCGGTGGCGCCGACGGGCGTGCAGGCGGGCCTCGTCCGGGAGTTCAAGCGGGCCTGGGAGGCGAAGGACGTCAGGTCGCTGATGGACCTGCTCGACCCGGAGGCCACCGTGATCGCCGACGGCGGGGGCCTGGCCGGCGCCCTGTTGGAGCCGCTCCTCGGCAGTGAGCGGATCGCCCGCGCCTACGCCGGCTCCGCCGGGCTCGTCGGCGGCCGGACGCTGCGGGAGCGCACCGTCAACGGCCTGCCGGGCCTGGTCGTCGAGCAGGACGGCGTCACCGACACGGTGATCGCCTTCCGGACCACCGGGCACCGGATCTCCCACATCTGGGTGGTGCGCAACCCGGAGAAGCTCCGCCCGTGGCAGGGGTGACGCGGGTCACGTCCGGGGGTGTCACACGGCGCCCGGCTACCTGGTCCTAGAGAACGACAACGGCAAGGAAGCACCGAAACCGAGGGAGCACACCGTGGAAGCCCGACTGAACCCCTTCGCCAACCCGGTGATGACCAAGTTCTCCAAGCACCTGATCGCCGCGAACAAGCAGCTCGCCGACACGTCGCTGCCGTACGCGACCCAGGAGTTGGTGCGGCTGCGCGCCAGCCAGATCAACGGCTGCGGGTTCTGCGTCGACATGCACTTCAAGGACGCCGTGCACGCGGGGGAGGAGGCGACCAGGCTGAACCTGGTGGCGGCCTGGCGCGAGGCCACCGTCTTCACCGACGCCGAGCGGGCCGCCCTGGAGCTGGCGGAGCAGGGCAGCCGGCTCGCCGACGGGGGCGGGGTGACGGACGAGGCGTGGGAGAACGCGGCGAAGCACTACGACGAGGAGCAGCTCGCGGCGCTGGTCTGCGTCATCGCGCTGATCAACGCCTTCAACCGGGGCAACGTCATGATCCGCCAGCCCGCCGGCGACTACCGGCCGGGCCAGTTCGGCCAGCACTGAGCGGGGCCCGCGCGGGCGGTCGGACGGCACTCCGTCCGGCCGCCCGGCGTCCTTCGGGGCCGCTGGGGCCGCTGGGGCCGCTGGGGGGCGGGCGAGGGCGGGCGGGGCGTGGCCGGCCCGTACGCACACCACCGAGCCCCGTCCCTGGGGGCTTGTCGCCGCAAAACCGACCGTTAAGGTGTTAATCCAACATTCATCCATGCCGCGTAGCCTCCGGGGGCTAGCCTCATGCTGAACGTCATCGTCCGACCGGGAGGCGAAACCCCCGTGCAAGGCACTGTCACCACACCGGGCGGCCCCGCCGTGGCCGGGGGCCAGGGCGAGGCCTTCCTCCTCGTCGTGGACGACGAGCCGAACATCCGCGAACTGCTCGCAGCCTCGCTGCGGTTCTCCGGATTCCGGGTCGCCTCCGCCGCGAGCGGGACGGAAGCGCTGGAGCTGATCGCCGTCGAACGTCCGGACCTGGTGGTCCTCGACGTGATGCTGCCCGACCTCGACGGCTTCACCGTCGTCGAGAAGCTGCGCGAGCGCACCAACCGGGGCCAGATAGCCGGGCCCGCGCACGGGCACCCGGGCGACCACCTGCCGGTGCTGTTCCTCACCGCCAAGGACGGCGTCGGCGACAAGGTGCAGGGCCTGGCCGCGGGCGCGGACGACTACGTCACCAAGCCGTTCAGCCTGGAGGAGCTGATCGCCCGGATCCGGGCGATCCTGCGCCGGGCCGGCGGCCCCGCCGAGGACGGGCGCCTGCTGGTGGCCGACCTCAGCCTCGACCCGGTCGCCCACGAGGTGACCAGGGCCGGCACCCCGGTCGCGCTCTCCCCGACCGAGTTCAAGCTGCTGCACTACCTGATGGCCAACGTCGGCCGGGTGGTGTCCAAGGCGCAGATCCTCGACCACGTCTGGGCCTACGACTTCGGCGGCGACCTCTCCATCGTCGAGTCGTACATCTCCTACCTGCGCCGCAAGCTCGACTCCGGCCCGGCGCACGGCCCCAAGCTGATCCACACCGTGCGCGGCATCGGCTACGCGCTGCGCCGCCCCCCGCAGGGCTGACCGGTCCCGGCCGTGTTCACCCGCTTCACCTCCCGGTTGTCCCTGCGCGCCCGGCTCCTGGTCCTCGCCCTCGTGCTGGTGACCACCGGGCTCGTGGTCAGCGACACCTTCGTGCTGGGCGCCGTCCGGGCCCAGCTGGTGGAGCAGCTGGACGAGCAACTCCAGCGCTACGGCGTGCCGTTGTCCCGCAAGGCGCCGATGCAGGTGAGCACCCCGGGCAGCAGCAAGCCGGTCCTCTCGGGGCGCCGGATCAGCCTGCCCAGCCAGTACCTGGTGCAGTGGCTGTCCGCGGACGGCAAGGTCCAGAACTCGCTCCGCCAGCCCGTCTCGGACAGCGACCCGGCTCCCCAACTCGGCGGCCTGGACCCGACCCGGACCGCCCCGGACTCCCCCTTCGACCTGCCCGACCAGCGCGGCCACCACAGCTGGCGGGTCCTGGTGCTGCCGATCCAGGCCCCGCGCACGCCGACCCCCGGGCCCGGCGTGTTCGCCTCCCCGGTCGGCACCCCGACCTACGTCATGGTCGCCGTCTCCCGCGAGGACGTCGACGCCACCACGGCCCGCCTCGGCACCTCCTTCCTGGCCATCGGTGGCGGCGTCCTGCTGCTCATCGCCGCGCTCGGCTTCTTCGCCGTCCGGGCCGGACTGCGGCCGCTGCGGCGGATCGAGGAGGGCGCCGCCCGGATCGCGGCCGGCGAACTGTCGCACCGGATGCCGGAACTCTCCCCCGGCACCGAGGTCGGACGGCTGTCCGTCGCGCTCAACGGCATGCTCACCCAGATCGAGGCGGCCTTCGCGGCCCGCGCCGAGTCCGAGGCCCGGATGCGGCGCTTCGTCGCCGACGCCTCGCACGAACTGCGCACCCCGCTGGCCGGCATCCGCGGCTTCGCCGAGCTGTACCGGATGGGCGCGCTGCCCACCGGGGCGGACGTCACCCGGACCATGAGCCGGATCGAGAGCGAGGCCGTCCGGATGGGCACCCTGGTCGAGGACCTGCTGGTGCTCGCCCGGCTCGACGAGGAACGCCCGCTCGACCTCGCCCCGATGGACCTGCGCACCCTCGCCGCCGACGCCCTGCACGACCTCACCGCGCTCGACCCCAGCCGCCCGGTCGCCCTCACCGGCCCGGCCGGCAGCGGCGCGCCCGGCGCGGCGCCCGTCCTCGGCGACGAGGCGCGGCTGCGGCAGGTGGTCACCAACCTGGTCGGCAACGCCGTCAAGCACACCCCGCCCGGCACCCCGGTGCGGATCGGGGTCGGCGGCGGCGCCGACGGGGTCTGCCTGCTGGAGGTCGCCGACGCCGGGCCGGGCCTCACCGAGGAGCAGGCCCAGCGGGTCTTCGACCGCTTCTACCGGGTCGACGCCTCCCGCAGCCGCGACAACGGCGGCGGCGGCGGACTCGGCCTCGCCATCGCCACCGCCCTCACCCGCGCCCACGGCGGCACCCTCACCCTGGACACCGCCCCGGGCGCGGGCGCCACCTTCCGGGTCGAACTGCCCGCCGACGGCGACCGCGCTTCCTGAGTCCTCGTCGGCTCGTCGCCTCGTCGGCTCGTCGATTCCGCTGCGAACCCAGCCGGCATGGAGAGTAAAGAATCCGTATGCCTATGATCGGCGCTGTCCGAGCGTCAGAAGGCGCCCGGACAAGGGCATTTGCCGTCCTTTCCGACCCGAAAGGGGTCATTGTGCATTTCCGCCGTTCGCTGGTTTCGGCCGCCCTCGTAGCAGCCGTGATCTCGCCCGCAGCCATGCTCCCCGCGGCACCCGCGTTCGCGGAGTCGGCTCCGACGGCGCAGACCCAGAACGACACCGGTTCGATCGCGGCCCTGGAGAAGGCCGCCGCCGACGCGGCCAAGGCCTACCAGCAGGCCAAGGCGACCCAGGCCGACATCGCCGCCAAGCTCGAGACCTTCGACCCGGCGCCCTACCTCGCCAAGCACCGCGAGGCGCAGGCCGCCGCCAAGAAGGCCACCGAGGCCCGGACCGCTGCCGAGGACGACCTCCACAAGGCCATGTCCGTCTACGACAAGGCCTCGGCCGCCGAGCGCGAGAAGGCCCGGCAGGACCTGCTGAAGGCGATGGACAAGGCCAACGCCGCCATCGCCGCCGAGCAGCAGGCCCAGACTGCCGCCGCGGCCGCCGGCACGGCCGCGGACGACGCCAGGGTCGACCTCTTCCGCAGGATCAACGAGGCCAACAAGGCGGTCGACGCCGCCCTCGCCGCGAAGAACGACGCCGACAAGGCCCTCGCCGACGCCAGGGCCGCGGCCGAGAAGCCGACCGACAAGCCTACGGAGAAGCCGGCCGAGAAGCCGACGGACAAGCCGGCTGAGAAGCCGACCGACAAGCCCGCCGAGAAGCCCGCCGGGAAGCCCGCCGACCAGGGCGCCCAGCAGCCCGGCACCGTCACCCCGGCCACCGACACCACCTCGACCACCGACAAGTCGGCCGCGGCGTCCACCACTTCGACCACTTCGACCACTTCGGCCACGCAGACGACGACCGCCAACACCGGTACGACGCCCGCCGCCACCACCGGCTCGGCCACCGAGCTCGCCGAGACCGGCTCCAACCCGGCCACCCCGTACCTCGCCCTCGGCGCGGCCACCGCCATCAGCCTCGGCGCCGCCGCCCTCTACGTCTCGCGCCGCAAGGGCACCCGCCCCACCTCCTGACCCACCCGGTTCGCGCCCGCTCGGGAGGAGGCCGCGAACTCGCCGCACCCCGAACCGCAGGGCAGGCCCTCTCCCGGCCCGCCCTGCGGTTTCGCGTTTCCACACCCCAAACGCCCCGTTCGGGTGAACCGGGAACCATTCACCCACTCGGCCCTCCGGTCGTGTGCGACCGTGCAGCCGTCGCTTGTGCGGGCTCGCACGGGCTGATCACACTGGACGGGAAAAGAGGTGTCTCGTGAGCGCGTTAGTTACCGAGGTGGCCGTCGTGAACCTGGACCAGGTGCTGTGGCAAGCGTGGAAGTCCATGGATGTGCCCGAGGGCTTCCGCGCGGAGATCATCGAGGGGACGATCACCTTGTCACCCACTGGCGGAGCTCGTCATTTCACTGTCAACAGGCGGCTGGGCAGGGCTCTCCACGACTTTCTGAGCGGCACCGGCTACGGGCCGGCGCAGGACGGCAACGTGATTGCCGATCTGAAGGTGTTCATCCCGGACGTCTTCGTGGCGCCCGAGGACG
This sequence comes from Kitasatospora sp. NPDC029367, assembly GCF_055569135.1. Classification (NCBI taxonomy): domain Bacteria; kingdom Bacillati; phylum Actinomycetota; class Actinomycetes; order Kitasatosporales; family Streptomycetaceae; genus Kitasatospora; species Kitasatospora sp. NPDC029367. The sequence continues at coordinate 77,762 of NZ_JBVHYH010000026.1, read as the reverse complement.
TCGACGAGATCGAGCATCCGGAGGGCTTGGGGGTGCTGGCTTCGGGTGTGCCGATGGTGGTCGAGACCGTTTCGCCGGGCGCCGAGGCACGCAAGCGCGACCACGTCCTCAAACGTCGCGCGTACGCCCGTGCCGGTATTCCGGTGTACGTGATCATCGACGACTACGACGAGGGCGGCGTCGTGACCGTCCTGACCAGCCCTGACCCCGGCCGCCGGGAGTACGCCTCGTCGGTCCGTGTCCCGTACGGCAAGGAGGCCGTGATCCCCGAGGGCCCCGCCAAGGGCTTCGTGATCGGCCCCGACATCACCGGAGAGCCCCGTGGTTGACCAGACGTCCGTCTCCTTCAAGCGGGACCTCTCCGAGTGGCGGATCGCCCTCGTCGCCTGGCGGTTGCTGATCCTCCAGGCGGCGGATCCGGCGGTGGGGGCGGGGATGCACGAGCACTCCACCTACCGGGCGCACCCGTGGCGGCGGATCGAGCACACCCTGGGGAGCGGGCGACGGCTGTTCTACCAGGACGCGGACACCCTGCGCCGCGAGGTCGCCCGGCTGAACCGGGCGCACAAGCGGATCCGCGGCACGCTGCCGGACGGCCGGGCGTACGACGCCCGGGACCCGGCGACCAGGGTGTGGGTGCTGCTGACGCTGTTCGAGTGCGTGGCCGCCATGCGGCGGCTCGGCGGCGACCCGTACGACGCCGACCAACTGGAGCTGGCCTACCGGGAGTTCAGGGAGGCGATCGCGGCCTTCGAGCTGCCGGAGGAGGAACTCCCGAAGACCGCCGCCGACCTGCCTGGCTACTTCGCCCGGTACACCGCCGAGAAGCTGGAGTTCACCGAGGCCGCCCGCTACCTCCTGGAGGACGTCCTGCGCGAGGCGCCCCGCCCGCGCCGGCTGTGGTTCCTCGGGGACGCCGGGTGGCGGGTGCTGCGGGTCGTCGTCGCCGCGGCGATCCGGGAGCTCACGGTGGCCGACCTGCCGCCGACCGTGCGGGAGCGGCTCGGCCTGGTCCGGACCCGGCGGGGCGCCCTGCTGTCGGTGCTGCTGCACCGTGGCGCCGGGATCGTCGTGCCGCGCCTCCCGGAGCGGATGCGCTACCGCTCCCCGGAGGAGCGGGTGGCCCCGCCGCGCCGGCTTCGGCCGCAGCGCCGGGACGCGCGCGGCTCCCGGGTGGACCGGTTCTTCCGCGAGGTGCTCGACCAGACCGGGGACGGCGTGATCACCGTGCACGACCTGCGGGCGATGGCCCACAACGTGTGCTGGCAGCTGGAGTTGGACGAGGCCGCGGAGGCCCGGGTGTACGCGGCCTTCGACGGGTGGTGGGAGCAGCTGCGGGCGGCGATGGACGCCGACGGGGACGGCGAGGTGAGCCGGGAGGAGTTCGTGGCGGCGACCCTGGCGGGCTGCGACCGGGACGACGCGTACCTGGAGCGGGGGCTGCTGCCCGCCCTGCGGGCGGTGTTCACCGCGGCCGACACCGACGGCAGCGGCTTCCTGGAGTTCGACGAGTACCGCGCGGTGTTCGGCGGCCCACGGGTGCACCCGGCCGAGCTGTCGCACGGGTTCCGCCAGTTGGACACGGACGGGGACGGGCGGATCACGGTGGAGGAATTCGTGGGGGGCTTCACCGAGTTCTTCACCGCCCGGGCCGACTCCACCTCGGGCGCCCAGCTCCTCGGCCGCCCGTAGCCGGCCGCCCGTAGCCGGCCGGGGGCCGAGAGGCAGCGCCCCGCACGCCCAACACGCCCCGCTCGCGATGGCGAGCGGGGCGTACCGCTGTCAAGCGCCGGTTCGGCCAAGAGCGACGCGCCGTCCGCCCACTCGTTCGTTGCCCCGGCCCCGGCCGGTCCGCAGACTGTGCGCACCGCCTTCGCAAACCGTGACGCACCGCACAGGAGTGTCAACCCCACCCCACCTGCCGTTCGCCCGTAAGGATGGTGGATACTGTGCTTGTGAACGTGTTCACGTTCACAAGCGGACAAGCTTGCACGGGTGTGCGACGGTCTACGGCTATAGATGAGGTTTGTCCGGAACATGCCCTGGAAAAGGGCCGGTTGGGAGAGAGGGCGACGTGGAACTGGCAATCGCTCACGAGACGATCGCGCGATGGCAATTCGGAGTCACCACCGTCTACCACTTCCTCTTCGTACCGCTCACCATCAGCCTGGCCGCGATCGTGGCCGGGCTGGAGACCGCCTGGGTGCGTACGAACAAGGAGAAGTACTTCCACGCGACGAAGTTCTGGGGAAAGCTCTTCCTCATCAACATCGCGATGGGCGTCGTCACCGGAATCGTCCAGGAATTCCAGTTCGGCATGAACTGGTCCGACTACTCCCGCTTCGTCGGTGACGTCTTCGGCGCCCCGCTCGCGATGGAGGCGCTGATCGCCTTCTTCTTCGAGTCCACCTTCATCGGCCTGTGGATCTTCGGCTGGGACAAGCTGCCGAAGAAGATCCACTGCGCCTGCATGTGGATGGTCGCCCTGGGCACCGTGCTCTCCGCCTACTTCATCCTGGCCGCCAACTCCTGGATGCAGCACCCGGTCGGCTACTCGATCGACCCGGTCACCGGCAAGGCGCAGCTCACCGACATCGCCAAGGTGCTGTTCCAGAACACCACCCTCACCGTCGTCTTCCATACCCTGACCGCCGCCTTCCTCACCGGCGCCGCCTTCATGGTCGGCATCTCCTCCTTCCACCTCTGGAAGGCCAAGCGCAAGCCAGAGGGCGTCGACCCCAAGAAGACCGCCGTGATGCGCACCTCGCTGCGGCTCGGCCTGGTCCTCGCCGTGGTCTTCGGCGCCGGCACCGCGCTCAGCGGCGACACCCTCGGCAAGGTCATGTTCGAGCAGCAGCCGATGAAGATGGCCGCCGCCGAGGCGCTCTGGGACACCCAGTCGCCCGCGCCGTTCTCGATCTTCGCGGTCGGCGACGTCAGCAAGGGCCACAACTCGGTCGCACTGGAGGTCCCCGGGATACTCTCCTTCCTCGCCCACAACGACTTCAGCTCCTCCGTGCCCGGCATCAACGACACCGCGGCCGCCGAGGCCGCCGCGCACGGCGGCGACCCCAAGAGCTACATCCCGAGCGTCTTCGTGACGTACTGGGGCTTCCGGTTCATGATCGGCTTCGGGATGACCTCCTTCGTGGCCGCCCTGATCGGCCTCTGGACCACCCGCCGGAAGTTCCTGCTGCGCCCCGAGTTCCGCACCGGCGACACCGAGGTGCCCCGGCTGATGCTCACCCCGTCCCGGGAGATGGGCCCGCTGCTCACCAGGTGGAGCTGGCGGATCGGCATCCTGACCATGGGCTTCCCGCTGATCGCCAACAGCTTCGGCTGGATCTTCACCGAGATGGGCCGCCAGCCCTGGGCCGTCTTCGGCCTGATGACCACCGCGAGCGCCGTCTCCCCGAACGTGAGTGTCGGCACCCAGATCGGCGCGCTGGCCACCTTCACCACGCTGTACGCGATCCTCGCCGTCGTCGAGGTCCGGCTGCTGGTCAAGTACGCCAAGGCAGGCCCGGTGGTGACCGAGCAGCCCCCGGCCAAGGACCCGACGCTGCGCGGCCCGTCCGCGGACGAGGACGCCGACAAGCCGCTCGCCTTCGCGTACTGACGTGCACCCCAGGGGATTTGAGGATCTGACATGCAACTCCACGACGTCTGGTTCGTGCTGATCGCGGTCCTGTGGATCGGCTACTTCTTCCTGGAGGGCTTCGACTTCGGGATCGGCGTCCTCACCAAGCCGCTCGCCCGCGACACCGCCGAGCGGCGGGTGCTGATCAACACCATCGGTCCGGTCTGGGACGGCAACGAGGTCTGGCTGCTGACCGCCGGCGGCGCCACCTTCGCCGCCTTCCCGGACTGGTACGCGACCCTGTTCAGCGGCTTCTACATCCCGCTGCTGGCCATCCTGGTCTGCCTGATCGTCCGCGGCGTGGCCTTCGAGTACCGGGCCAAGCGCGACGGCGCCCGGTGGCAGCGCAACTGGGAGGAGGCCATCTTCTGGACCTCCCTCCTCCCCGCCTTCCTGTGGGGCGTGGTCTTCGCCAACATCGTCCGCGGCGTGGACATCGACGCGCAGAAGAACTACGTCGGCGGCCTCGCCGACCTGCTCAGCCCGTACGCGCTGCTCGGCGGGCTGGTGACGCTCACCCTGTTCACCTTCCACGGCGCGGTGTTCGCGGCGCTCAAGACCGTCGGCGAGATCCGCGAGCGGGCCCGCCGGGCCGCCCGGTACGCGGGCCTGGCCGCCGCCGTCCTCGCCCTCGCCTTCCTGGTCTGGACCCAGGCGGACAGCGGCAACGGACGCAGCCTGGCCGCCCTGGTGGTCGCCGTGCTCGCCCTGGTCGGCGCCCTGGCGGCCAACCAACTCGGCCGCGAGGGCTGGGCGTTCGTCCTCTCCGGGGCGACCATCGTGGCCGCTGTGGCGATGCTCTTCCTGGCGCTCTTCCCGAACGTCATGCCGTCCACGCTCAACCCGGACTGGAGCCTGACCGTGACCAACGCGGCCTCCTCGCCGTACACGCTCAAGCTGATGACCATCGTGGCCGCCGTGTTCACCCCGCTGGTGCTGCTCTACCAGGGCTGGACCTACTGGGTGTTCCGCAAGCGGATCGGGGTCCAGCACATCCCCGGCCACCAGGCCGGCCACCAGCCCGCCGCCCCGCTCGACCAGGCCTGACGCCGTGCAGCCGGTCGACCCGCGCCTGCTCGCGCACGCCCGTACCACCCGGGCCTTCCTCGCCGGATCCGTGCTCCTCGGCGGGGCCGGCGCGGCCCTGGTGGTCGCCCAGGCGGGCCTGATCGCCGAGATCGTGGTCCGTGCCTTCCAGCGCGGGGCCGGCCTCGGCGAACTGACCACCTCGCTGGTCCTGCTCGCCCTGACCGCCGTCGGCCGCGGGCTGGTCGGCTGGCTCACCGAACTCACCGCGCACCGGTCCGTCGCCCGGGTGAAGTCCACCCTGCGGCGCCGGCTGCTCGACCACGCCACCGCGCTCGGCCCGTCCTACCTGGCGGGCCGGCGCACCGGCGAACTCACCACCCTCGCCACCCGCGGCATCGACGCCCTCGACGACTACTTCGCCCGCTACCTGCCGCAGCTCGCGCTCGCCGTGGTCGTGCCGGTGATCGTGCTGCTGCGGATCGTCGGCGCCGACCTCACCTCCGCCGCGATCATCGCCGGGACACTGCCGCTCATCCCGCTGTTCATGGTGCTCATCGGGATGGCCACCCAGTCCCGGATGGACCGGCAGTGGAACACCCTGGCCCGGCTCTCCCACCACTTCCTGGACGTGGTCGCCGGCCTGCCCACCCTCAAGGTGTTCAACCGGGCCCGCACCCAGGCCGCCACCATCGCCCGGATCACCGCCGACTACCGCAGGGCCACCCTGCGCACCCTGCGGATCGCCTTCATCTCCTCCTTCGCCCTGGAACTGCTCTCCACCCTGTCCGTCGCCCTGGTCGCGGTCACCGTCGGCTTCCGGCTGGTCGACGGCACCCTGGACCTGGAGACCGGGCTGCTGATCCTGGTCCTCGCCCCCGAGGTGTACTTCCCGATCCGCCAGGTCGGCGCGCTCTACCACTCCAGCGTCGAGGGGCTCACCGCCGCCGACGAGATCTTCCGGGTGCTGGAGACCCCGCTGCCCGCCGCCGGCACCCGCCCCGCCCCCGACCTCAGCGGCGCCGTGATCACCGCCGAGGGCCTGACCGTACGCCACCCCGGCCGCGCCCGGCCCGCCCTGGACGGCGCCGCACTCACCCTGCGCCCCGGCTCCAGCACCGCCCTCACCGGGCCCAGCGGAGCCGGCAAGTCCACCCTGCTGGCCGTCCTGCTCGGCCTCACCACCCCCGAGGCCGGCCGCGTCCGGATCACCGCCGCCGACGGCAGCACCCACGACCTCGCCGAACTGGAGCCGGACAGCTGGCGGCGGCAGATCGCCTGGGTGCCCCAGCGCCCCCACCTGTTCGCCGGGACGATCGCCGACAACCTGCGGCTGCACCGGCCCGAGGCCCCCGACGAGCAGCTGTGGACGGCGCTGCGGGCCGCCCACGCGCTCGACTTCGTCACCGACCTGGACGCCGAACTGGGGGAGGACGGCGCCGGGCTCTCGGCCGGCCAGCGCCAGCGCCTCGCCCTCGCCCGGGTGCTGCTCGCCGACGACCGGCCGCTGGTGCTCCTCGACGAGCCCACCGCCCACCTGGACGGCGACTCCGAGGCGGCCGTCGTGGCCGCCGTCCGGACCCTCGCCGAGGACCCGGCGCGCACCGTGCTGGTGGTCGCCCACCGGCCGGCGCTGCTGGCCGTCGCCGAGCAGCGGATCCGGCTGGCCGGCCCCGCCGCCGTCGAGGCCGAGCTCCCGGGCCCGGTCGAGCCGCTCACCCACACCGGCCGGCCCACCCCCGCCCCCGCCGTGCCCGAGGAGCCCGAGGCCGAGCCCGCCGCCCCCCGGCTGGCGCTGTCCGTGCTGCTCGGCGCGCTCGCCCTGGGCAGCGCCGTCGCCCTGATGGCCACCTCCGGCTACCTCATCTCCCGGGCCTCCCAACTGCCCCCGGTGCTCCACCTGATGATGGCCGTCACCTCCGTCCGGGCCTTCGGCATCGGCCGCAGCGTCTTCCGCTACGCCGAACGGCTGGTCTCCCACGACGCGGTGCTGCGCACCCTCGGCACCCTGCGGGCCGCCGTGTACCGCCGGCTGACCGTGCTCGCCCCCGCCGGGCTGCCCGCCTTCCGGCGCGGCGACCTGCTCTCCCGGCTGGTCGCCGACGTCGACGCGATCCAGGACCACCACCTGCGCTGGCGGCTGCCCGCCGCCGTCGCGGCCGTGGTCGCGCTCGCCTCGGCCGTCGCGATGGGCGCCTTCCTGCCCGCCGCCGGGCTGGTGCTCGGCCTCGGGCTGCTGCTCGCCGGGGTGCTGGTGCCCGCGCTGACCGCCCGCTGGTCGGCCGGTGCCGAGCGGCGCCAGGCCCCCGCCCGGGGGCGCCTGGCCACCGCCGTGGTGGACGGGCTCACCGGCACCGCCGAACTCACCGTGGCCGGCGCGCTGCCCGCCCGGCTGGCCGCCGTCCGCAGCGCCGACGCGGCCCTGACCGGCCTCGCCGCCCGCTCCGCCGCCACCACCGCGCTCGGCACCGGGCTGATCGCCCTGCTCACCGGACTGACCGTGGTCGCCGCGGCCGCCGTCGGCATCCAGGGGGTGCGCGACGGCGCGCTGGCCCCGGTCTGCCTGGCCGTCGTGGTGCTCACCCCGCTGGCCGCCTTCGAGGCCGTCACCGGGATGCCGCTCGCCGTCCAGGCCCGCCAGCGCAGCCGCGCCGCCCGGGCCCGGCTGGACGAGGTGCTGACCGCGCCGCCGGTGGTGGCGGAACCCGCCGAACCGGCCGCGCTGCCCGAGCGGCCGCTGCCCGTCGCGGTGCGCGGGCTGACCGTACGGCACCCCGGACAGGCCGTGGACGCGCTCACCGGCGTCGACCTCGACCTCACGCCCGGCCGCCGGATCGCCGTGGTCGGCCCCTCCGGCTCCGGCAAGACCACCCTCGCCCAGGCGCTGCTGCGCTTCCTGGAGCCCGGTGCCGGGTCCGTCACCTTCGCCGCCGGTCGTCCACAGGCTGTGGACAGCCGTGCGCTCGCGGGCGAGGACGTCCGCCGGGTGATCGGCCTCTGTGCCCAGGACGCCCACGTCTTCGACAGCTCGCTGCGCGAGAACCTGCGGCTCGCCCGCCCCGACGCGGAGGAGGCGGAGCTGCGCGCCGCCCTCGCCGCCGCCCGCCTGCTGGACTGGACCGAGGGCCTGCCGGAGGGCCTGGACACCATGGTCGGCGAGCACGGCGCCCGCCTCTCCGGCGGCCAGCGCCAGCGCCTCGCGCTCGCCCGGGCGCTGCTCGCCGACTTCCCCGTGCTGGTCCTGGACGAGCCCGCCGAGCACCTCGACCTGCCCACCGCCGACGCCCTCACCGCCGACCTGCTGGCCGCCACCGCGGGCCGCACCACCGTGCTGATCACCCACCGGCTGGCCGGGCTGGACGACGCCACCGTGGACGAGGTGCTGGTGCTGGAGGCCGGCCGGGTGGCCGAGCGCGGCCGCTGGTCCGAGCTGCTCGCCGATCCGGACGGGCGGCTGCGCGCGCTGTGGCGCCGGGAGCGGGAGGCGGACGGGCTGCTGGAGCCGGTGGGGCCGCTGGAGACGGTGGCGCCGCTGGAGGCCGTGGGGCACTGATGGCCGCATCGTCCCTCGGCTGAAAACCGTACAAAAGTAGGCTTTCTCCATGGACCCCACGCCGGATCTCCCCGAGGCCGCCCCCGAGCCCACCCCCCACCGGGTGCCCGAGATCGCCTCGCTCGGGCTGGACACCCTGGTCACCGAGGTCGCGGAACGGCTGCAGTCCGCCGCCGCCGTCACCGACCGGATGCAGCGCCTGCTGGAGGCGGTGGTCTCCATCGGGGCCGGACTCGACCTGCACGCCACCCTGCACCGGATCGCCACCGGCGCCGCCGAACTCGTCGACGCCCGGTACGCGGCCCTCGGCGTGATCGCCCCCGGCGGGCACGGCCTGGCCGACTTCATCCACGTCGGCATCGACGACGGCACCGCCGCCGAGATCGGCGAACTGCCCACCGGCCGCGGCATCCTCGGCGCGCTCATCGACCGCCCCGAACCGCTGCGGCTCGCCGACCTCGGCGCCGACCCGCGCTCCTCCGGCTTCCCGCCGCACCACCCGCAGATGAAGACCTTCCTGGGCGTGCCGATCCGGGTCCGCGAGGAGGTCTTCGGCAACCTCTACCTCACCGAGAAGAAGGGCGGCGGCGCCTTCACCCCCGAGGACGAACAGGTCGTGCACGCGCTCGCCGCGGCCGCCGGGGTCGCCATCGAGAACTCCCGGCTGTACGAGGAGGGCCGCCGCCGGGAACGCTGGATCGCCGGTGCCGCGGCCGTCACCACCGCGCTGCTCTCCACCGAGCAGGCCGAGGGCGCGCTCACCGTCGCCGCCGAACAGGTACGGGAGTTGGCGGGCGCCGCGCTCGGCATGATCCTGCTGCCCACCGGTCCGGCCGGCCCGCCCGGCTCCTCGGCGGACGGGGACGGGCAGATGCGGGTCGCCCACGCCTCCGGCGAGGCCGCCGAGTTCGTCCGCGGCGAACTGCTGCCCAAGGACAGCTTCGCCGCCCAGCTGCTGGAGGGCGACAGCGTCCACCTCGACGACATGTCCAGCGACCCCACCGTGGTGATGCGGCTCGCCCGCAGCTTCGGCCCGTCCCTGGCCGTGCCCATGGTCGCCGCCGGGCGGGTGCTCGGCGGGCTCTGCGTCTGGCGCTCGCGCGGCGCCCTGCCCTTCACCGACTCCGAGAAGCAGCTCGCCGAGACCTTCGCCTCCCAGGCCGCGCTCGCCCTGCGGCTCGCCGAGGGCCAGCGCGACCAGCAGCGGCTGGCCGTCTTCCAGGACCGCGACCGGATCGCCCGCGACCTCCACGACCTCGTCATCCAGCGGCTGTTCGCCACCGGGATGATGCTGGAGAGCGCCGCCCGCCGGTCCGTCGTCCCCGAGGTCAAGGTGGGCATCGGCAGGGCGGTCGACGAACTGGACGCCACCATTCAGGAGGTCCGCACCACCATCTACGCGCTCCAGCACGACAACCACGGCGACGCCCCCGACACCCTGCGCACCCGGGTCCTGCGCGAGGCCAGCCAGGCCGCCGCCGCCCTCGGCTTCAAGCCCTCGGTGAGTTTCGTCGGCCCGGTCGAGAGCCTGGTCGGCGAGAACACCGGCCGTCAACTCCTCGCGGCCCTGCGGGAGATGCTCTCCAACACGGCCCGGCACGCCCGTGCCTCCCGGGTCGGCGTCGAGGTCGACGCGACCGTCCACCTGGACGACGCCGGACGGCCCGTCGGCGGTGACCCCGAGTCGCTGGACCGGGGCGGGCGGCCCGGCGTGCTGCTGACCGTCACCGACGACGGCGTCGGCATCCCCCAGGGCGGCCGGCGCAGCGGACTGCTCAACCTCACCCGGCGCGCCGAGGCCCTCGGCGGCGCCGCCTGGCACGAGCGCGGCCCCTACCGGAAGGGCGCCGTGGTCCGCTGGACGGCCCGGCTCTGACCGCCGTTCCGGTACCAACCGGTGAAAGCTGAACGAGGGAGAACTTCCCGACCAACGGCGCAAGTTGTGAACGTTCTGGGCTTTCGGCGGTTCCGTGTGCACACATAGCTTGGCACCGTCCCGGAGGGGAAACCGGACGGAGGGGGCAGTGGACGGTTCCGGCCGCGGTCACACCGCAGCAGGGGCGAGCCGAGGGGGGTTCCGGACCGAGCGTGCAGCGGACGGGCGCTACCGCTGGCAGCTGAAGGCACCCAACGGCCGGGTGGTGGCGATCACCGCCGCGCTCTTCGAGACGCCCGGCGAGGCCGAGCGGGGCTTCGACGGACTGCGGGCCGGCGCCGAGGGACTGACCGCGCGGATCACCCATGTCCGCGACGGACTCGGCTGGATCTGGGTCGTCCCCGGCACGCGCAGCCTGCCCGAGGTGCGCTCCAGTCGCGCGTACGAACGGTACGCGACGTGCCAGAACGCCTTCCGTCGCTTCGTCGTGCTGCTCGCCAAGCAGCCCCCGCGCGAGGCGGCCGTCCACGAGCCGCCCGTCCGCCAGGCGCCCGGCCGCGAGGGAACCGTCCGTGACGCGCCCGGCCGTGACGGGTCCGCGCGTAAACTCCCCGGGAGAGCAGTGTCGTTGAGACGCCCCGATGGCAGCTGAGCGGCGCGGGCCGCGACTGCTGATCGTGCCCGCGGCCGACCGCTGCGTGGGCTGGGCGCTGCGCTCCGCCAACGGGCGGCCGCTCGGCGTCGGCGTGCGGACGTACCGCAGCGAGGAGGAACTCGCCGACGCGGTGCGCGAACTGATCATCGAACGGGCCGCGCTGCGCTGCTCGACCGTCCAGGCCGAGGGCCGCCAGTGGGTCTGGTCCGCCCACCTGCCGGTGCGCACCACCCGGCCGGGCGCGGCCCCCGCCGTCCCGGTCGCCCGCAGCGCCCGCGGCTACCTGCGGCGCGACCAGTGCCAGGCGGGTGTCGAGGGCTTCCTGGCCGGACTCCAGTGGGTCGGGCAGGAGTGGCGACGGTCCGGCCGTGACGGCCGCTGGCCGCTGTAGCCTCCGGTCTGCTCCGTTCCAGGCAGTTCCGTTTCAGGCCGTTCCGCTTCGTGCTGTCCCGGTGAAGCGCAGGTTTCCGGCAACACCCCGAGCCGCCTCCTGGAGAAGAACGTCGACCGGGTTCGTAGCCCCTGTTCCGCCCCTGTCACAGCGGCGTTGACCAGTGCCTAAACCTCGTCGAACCGATGAGTCGACATTCCCCGCCCGGCCCCGACGGCCCTTCCGACGGAACCTCCCGGCCGGACAGGATCGGCACTGCCGGAGCGGCCGCAGCAGACACGGCCCCCGGCCCCGGACTCCCCCCGGAGCACGGGTTCACGCGATGGACGTCTCTCCCTCGGAGGAAGAGGAACATGCGTAAGACCGCTGCCAAGCTGCTCACCGTCGCCGCCCTGGCGACCTCCCTGGTCACCGTCGTCAGCGGCTCGGCCCTGGCCGACCCGACCGTCACCCCGGCCGCCCAGGACATCGTCGGCGTCGGCTCGGACACCACCCAGGCCGTGCTGAACCAGTTCTCCACCGACTACAACGCCCACCTGGGCGCCGGCTCCACCCAGCCGCACCTGTACAGCTGGGACGCGACCGGTTCCTCGCCGATCACCACCAAGACCGGCGCGACCTCGATCGCCCGCCCGAACGGCTCCGGCGCCGGCATCTCGGCCCTCAAGAACAACACCAGCGCGACCGTGGACTTCGCCCGTTCCTCGCGCGGCCCGCAGTCGACCGACCCGAACACCTTCGACTTCGTCGCCTACGCGACGGACGCGGTGTCCTGGGCCGCGCCGAACAACGGCGACGCGCCGGCCAACCTGACGACGCAGAACCTCAAGGACATCTTCAACTGCAACATCACCACCTGGGACCAGATCGACCCCAGCCTGCCCAGCAACACCATCAAGCCCTACCTGCCGCAGGCCAACTCCGGCACCCGGTCGTTCTTCCTCTCCGCGCTCGGCATCACCACCATCAAGCCGTGCGTCACCGAGGGCGTCCAGGAGAACCAGGGCAGCGACACCGCCCTGTCCGACCCCGACGCGCTGGTCCCCTATTCCGTCGCCCACTACATCGGCCAGGTGTACTACGGCCGGGGCAGCGGCTCCGACGTCCAGGGCCCGCTGACCGTCCGCAGCATCGACAACACCGCGCCGGTCGACACCACCAACAAGGTGATCAGCAGCGACTTCGCCGCCACCTCCTACGCCCGCACCGTCTACAACGTGGTCCGTGACGCGGAGTGGAAGGCGACCGACGCCCACGGCGCCGCGCTGCGCAACATCTTCGGCACCACCGGCTGGGTCTGCACCAACGCCACCGCGAAGGCGGACCTCAAGAGCTTCGGCTTCCTGCCGCTCAACGCCGGTGCCTGCGGCAGCACCATCCACTCCTGATCACACCCCGCACGATCCGACGGCCACGGGCCCGCCGCCCGTGGCCGTCGGCCGTCGGTCGTCAGGAGCCGGCGGCGTGCCCGTCGCTTGACCACCGGTCACCACCGCACCGTCCCACCTCTCCCAGGGAGTTCGACATGGCAAGAACCGGCGTCCGTCTCGCCGCCACCGGGACCGCCGTGGTCCTCGCGATCACCGGATTCTGCGGTGTGGCCGCGGCCGACACCACGGCCACCACCACCGCGCCCACCGGCAGCGCCGTGGTCACGGTCGACCAGCAGTTCCTGGCCAAGAGCCTGCTCGGCGGCATCGCCGTCGTCCCGTTGACGCCGGCCACGGCGGACGTCACGAACAACGTCGTGACCAGTACCTTCCCGGTGACGGGCGGCGTCGCCAACATCCCGTCGTTCTCCGGCCAGGTGCAGCTCGGCGGCGGACTGCTCTTCGTCAACCTGACCAACGGCAAGACCGTCACCTTCAAGCAGCTCGGCTTCAAGGTCCGTGACTGGCACGTCTCGGCGGTCCCGAACGGCGCCACCGCGCCGGTGGCCCTGCTGGACCCGCTGGGCGACACCCAGGTCGGCCGCACCGGCACCACCCAGACGCTCTCGGCGTCCGACCTGCAGCTGGACGCGGCCGGCGCCCAGTACCTCGACGGCGCGCTGGGCACCACGTACTTCACGGGCGGCCAGTCGCTCGGCTCCTTCACGCTGACCTACACCCCCGGCAGCTGATCCGGCTCCTCGCCGGACGACCCGGACGCCCCCGGTGATGCCGGACGATCTCGGTGATCCCGGACGCCCCCGGTGATCCCGGGTGCCCAGCGGGCCCGCTCCTCGGCGCGGGCCCGCTCCTGTGCAAGGGGAGCGCCCAACTCCGTTCCAGCGGAGCCGCGTTGTGTTCTCGTACATCCTGTCGACCGGATCCGGACACGTCCGGCTGGCCGAATGGGTGGGTACTGGGGGTGCCCGGCCGTCGGCATGCCCGATCCCACCTTGCGCCGCGTGCTGGGCGGCGCGGATCCGCACGGAGGTGCCCGCCATGAGAATCCGATTGCCCGACCGGAGGGATCCGGGGAGATGGCGCCGCCGACTTCCGGCGATCGCGCTGGTGTGGTCGGTGGTGGTGGCGCTGGGCGTGGTGCCGATCGGCCTGGGCGCCGGACCGCAGGCGGTGGCGGAGTCCTCCACCGTGACCGTACCGGGGCCCAAGGTGCTCGACCCGGTGACCGGGACGCGCGGCAGGGCCGGCAAGATCACGGTCTCGCAGACGAAGAACCTGGTCAACCAGGTGGTGCAGGTCTCCTGGAGCGGCTTCACCCCCACCAGGACCACCAGCGGCCAACAGGTCACCCTGGCGCGGGTCGGCGAGGCCAAGTACCTCTACCCCGTGCGGATCTACGAGTGCCGCGGCACCACTCCGAAGGTGACCGACTGCTACAACAGCTCGCTGTACGGCGGTGACGCGAAGGCGGGCTTCCAACAGACCCTGCCGCCCGGGTCGAGCACCGCGCCCGACTTCCCGAGCAACATGGCGATCGCACCGACCGGTGCGGACGGCACCGGTGCCGCGAACATCGAGCTCTACACCCAGGCCCAGGCCCCGACGCTCGGCTGCGACGACACCCACCCGTGCTCCCTCGTGGTGGAGGCGAACTACGGCGGCGACAGCCTCGGCCGGACCACCCCGACGGCCTCCGTCGACTGCCTCAACCACTCGTTGGACAGCTCGAGTTCGCTCGCGAGCGACGCGGCGCTGTTCAGCTACGCGGCCAACGGCATGTCGAGCGGTGAGCAGTGCGCGTGGGAGAACGGCATCGTGATCCCGCTGTCCTTCGCTCCGGTGGCCCAGGCCTGTGCGTCGCAGAACGGTTCGTTCGACGCGGAGGGCCTGGAGATGTTCAACCGGGCCATGCAGCAGTGGCGTGCGGGCCTGTGCCTGAGCGATTCGCCGCTGGCGGTCCGGTACGTGTCGGCCGGCGGTGAGCCGCAGGCCCGTTCGCGCTTCCTCGGCGGGTCGACGGACGTGGCGCTGACCGCACGGGCGGACGGTTCGCCACCGGCCCGGCCCTATGTGTACGCGCCGCTGGCGACCTCGGGCATCTCGGTGGTGTTCTCGGTGGACGACCAGGACACCGGCCGGCAGATCCGCGACATGAAGCTCGACGCGCGGCTGATGGCCAAGCTGCTCACCCAGTCCTACGCGCCCCGCGGCGGCGTGGTCACCTCGGTGAAGGGCAATCCGACCTGCCTGTTCGCGGATCCCGAGTTCCTCCAGCTGAACCAGCTGCCGGCGACCTCGGGGCTCAAGTGGCCCAGGTTCTGCGACATGTTCGACTTCAGCCCGACCGTGGTGGGCGGGACGACCGACCTGACGTACCAGCTGACCTCGTGGATCGCCTCGGACCCGGACGCCGCCCGCTTCCTGGACGGCGAGTCCGACCCGTGGGGCATGCACGTGAACACCTACTACCTCCGGCCGGCCTTCTCCGGCTACCCGGTCGACTCCTTCTCCCGGCAGGACTCCTCCGGGATCGTCGGCAGCAAGGTCGACGCCTACCAGCACCTGATGCAGTACGAGTGGAACCCGGTCACCAGCGGACTGGGCCAGGTCGCGCGAGGGTTCCTCCAGAACAAGGCGACCTGCGTCAACCCGGGCCTCAACGGCACCGGCGGGCACGACCAGTGCGCGCCGGTGGACGTCGGGCAGCGGATGCTGATCGCGATCATGGACACCGGCCAGGCCAAGGCCTACTCCCTCCCCGAGGCCCAGTTGCTCAACCCGGCCGGCGCCTTCGTCTCCCCGGGGACCACCGGCTTCCAGGCCGCCGTCGCCGACATGACCGTCGACGCCTCGACGGGCGTGCAGTCGCTGCCGTACGGAATCGCCGACACGGCGTACTCCCGCGACCAGCGGGCCTACCCGCTGACCACCGTGCAGTACGCGATGGTGCCGACCCAGGGCGTCCCGGCCGGCAAGGCCGCCGCGATCACCACCTTCCTGCGGACCACCACGACCAGCGGCCAGGTCTACGGCACCGAGCCGGGCCACCTGGCGCCGGGCTTCCTGGCGCTCACCAGCGCCCAGCGGGCCCAGGCGGCCGACGCCGCCACCCACGTGGAGGCGCAGGACGCCAAGCTGCCCGGCAACCAGGCCGCGCCGCCGAACCCGCCGGCCGTCACCCCCGGCGACGGGGGCACCGGTGGGGGAACCCCGGCGGAGGGCCCGGGCTCGGGCTCGGCGGGCGGCACCACCCCGGTCAGCGCCGGAACCGACAACGGCACGAGCGGTGGCGGCCTCGGTGGGGCCTCGACCGGCGGCCTCGGGGAGGGCGCCGCGACCACCGGGGGCACCGCCGCGGCCGCGGCCGCCGCCGGGGGCAAGACCCCGGGCGCCTCGCCGAGCACGCCCGGCAAGTCGCTGAGCGCCGCGCCCGTCGCGGCCGGGACGCCGGCGGCGGACCGCTCCGGCACCGCCCGCCTGCTGCTTCCGATCGCGCTGATCGGCGGCCTGGTGCTGCTGGTCGGCGGGCCGGCGGCGCTGATCCTGGGCGGGACACCGGCCGGGGAGCGGACGCTGGCGGGGCTGCGGAGCGGCTGGTCGCGGCTTCGCCGTCGGCCCTGACGGCCGGGGCGCGCTCCAGCGGCCGTCGCTCCAGCCGTCGTCCCACCAGCCGCCGTCGCGCCCCGCGTTGATCGTCGCCGCCCAGGGTGGCCGGAACGGATCCGGCCACCTTGGGGGGGTCAACTCCGGCACGGAACTGGCTCGTTGGGGCCTCGTACACGCGTCCGACCCGGGGTGGACACCTCCGGATGGCCGAATGGGTACGCACCGGAACCGTGGCCAACTGGCCCTCCCCGCAACGACTTCGCGCCGCCGGGCGCCACCACAGTCACTACAGCCACGTCGCGCCACCGTCCAGTCCGGGCGTCGCCCGGCCATCCGCACCCGAGCACGGAGAGCAGAGCATGACAGCCGCCGCCGAGCCCGCGGCCTCGTCCGCCGGGGCCCCGGGCAGACCCGACCGCGGAGCCGACACCGACGTTCCGCGCACCATCACCGCCCCCGCGACCCCCGGCGACCGGGTGTTCCGCGGGGTACTGCGGGTGGCCGGGCTCTCGGTGTTCGCGATCATGGGCCTGATCGCGTTCTTCCTGCTGCTGCGCGGCTCGGACGCGCTGCGCGCCGTGGGCTGGTCCTTCCTGACCGAGCAGAAGTGGCAGACCGCCGCGCACACCTTCGGCATCGCCGCCGTCCTGCCGAACGGCCTGCTGATCGCCGTGATCGCCCTGGTCATCGCCGTCCCGGTGGCGCTCTCGACGGCGATCTTCATCTCCGAGTACGCGCCGGTCCGGCTGCGCGCCTCGCTGGTCTCGCTGATCGACCTGATGGCGGCGATCCCGAGCATCATCTACGGCCTGTGGGGGCTGTTCTTCCTCCAGCCGCGGATCATCGGTTTCAGCCGCTGGCTCTCCAACCACCTCGGGGACACGATCCCCTTCCTCAAGGTGCGCACCGGCGACATCGGGACCTCCTACACCTCTTCCACGTTCATCGCGGGCGTCGTCGTCTCGCTGATGATCATCCCGATCGTCACCTCGCTCAGCCGGGAGGTCTTCTCCCAGGCCCCGCAGGGCGAGCGGGAGGGCGCCTACGCGCTCGGCTCGACCCGGTGGGGGATGGTGCGCACGGTGGTGCTGCCGTTCGGCCGTGGCGGCGTGATCGGCGCGGTCATGCTGGGCTTCGGCCGGGCGATGGGCGAGACGATCGCGGTCGCGCTGATCATCTCCCCGAACTTCAAGGCCATCAGCCACATCCTGGAGAACGGCGCCAACTCGATCTCGGCGCTCATCGCGCTGCGCTTCGGCGAGTCGGACGCGCTCTCGCTCTCCGCGCTGATGGCGGCCGGCCTGGTGCTGTTCGCGCTGACCCTGCTGGTCAACGTGGCGGCCGGCTTCGTGATCAACCGGTCCCGCTCCGGGGCCTCGACCGCGGACTGAGGCGGCGCACGGACATGACCGGTCCCGCTGAGACCCCTGCCGCACTCCAGGCGGCGACGCCTGCCGCACCCCGGGCTGCGACCCCCGCCGGGCCCCCGGCCGAGACCCTGTCGAAGGGAACGACCCGATGACCACGCTCGACCTGCCTCCGGCCGCCGCCGCGCCGGGGCCCGCCGTCCCGGGGCCCGCCGTTGCCGGGCCCGCCGCGCCCGCGGCCGGTCCGGTGGAGCCGCGCCCGGAGAAGCGGGTGAAGCTCGGCGGCGCCACCCGCGAGGACGTGTTCACCGTGGCCGGCTCGTCGATCGGCTCGCTGGCCCTGAACTGGACGCTGTACGAGCGGGTGCTGCCGTTCAGCGGCGCCTTCGGCTTCCTGGTCTGCTGGTACCTGCTCTTCCTGGCCGCCTACTTCACGCTCGGCCGGCTCCAGTGGGGCCCGTTGCTGGTGCGCGAGCGCCTGGTCTCCGTGGTGGCGTGGAGCGCCGGCCTGCTGGTGCTGGCGCTCATCGTCGACCAGGTCGGCTACCTGGCGGTGCGCGGCTTCGAGGCCGCCCAGCACCTCAACTTCTTCACCGAGTCGATGGAGCGCACCGCCGCGCTCTCCCCGATCACCTCCGGCGGCGCGCTGAACGCGATCGTCGGCTCGCTCGAACAGGTCGGCCTGGCCACCCTGTTCGCCGTACCGCTGGGCATCGCCGCGGCGATCTTCATGTCCGAGGTCGGCGGCCGGATGGCCAAGCCGGTGCGGACCCTGGTGGAGGCGATGACGGCACTGCCGTCGATCGTCGCCGGCCTGTTCGTGCTCGGCATCGTGATCCTGACGCTCGGCTTCGACAAGAGCGGCTTCGCGGCCTCGCTCGCCCTCACGGTGATGATGATGCCGATCGTCACCCGGGCCGCCGAGGTGGTCATCCGGCTGGTGCCCGGCACCCTGCGCGAGGCCTCGTACGCGCTGGGCGGCAGCCAGTGGCGGACGGTGTGGAACGTCGTCCTGCCGACCGCCCGGCCCGGTCTGGTCACGGCGGTCGTGCTCGGGGTGGCGCGCGGCATCGGGGAGACCTCGCCGGTGCTGCTGACCTCGGGCTTCACCCCGCAGTTCAACGCCGACCCGTTCCACGAGCACCAGGTGTCGCTGCCCCTGTACGTCTGGAACTACGTCAAGCAGCCCTACCCCGAGATGGTCGCCCGGGCCTTCGCGGCGGGGCTGACCCTGATGGCGCTGGTGCTGGTCCTCTTCGTCACGGCGCGGGTGCTCGGCGGCCGTCGCCCCGGTGAGCTGACCCGTGGTCAGCGGCGCCGGATCGACCGGGAGGCGCGGCGGTCCGAGAGCGCCGCCCGGGCCGCCCGGGCCGGGGCCCAACCGCTCGTCGTCCAACCGCCCGTCGTCCAACTGCCCGTGGCCCAACCGCCCGCTGCCCACCCTCCCGTCGCACTGCCCGGGAACAGCTGATGAACCGTCCGACCACCCTCCGTACCAGAGGAGTTCTCATGTCATGGGAGGCCGCAAGGCGCTCCGTGGCCCGTGTCCTGGCGTGCCTGTCCGCGCTGCTGCTCGCCGCGGGCACCCTGTTGTTCGGGCAGGCCGCACCGGCCTTCGCCGCCTCGGTCGCGCTGAGTGCCGACGGCTCCAGCTGGGCCGGCCCGGCCATCGACCAGTGGCGCCAGGACGTCGGGCCGCAGGGCATCCAGATCAGCTTCAACCCGGTGGGGTCGGCGGCCGGCCGGACCGCCTGGAGCAACGGGCAGGACGACTTCACCGCCTCGGACGTGCCGTTCCGCAGCACCGAGGACACCGGCCTCAACTCCGGTGCCCGCACCAGCGGTCAGGGCACCAGGGAGAACCCGGTCTACGGCTTCTCGTACGTGCCGATCACCGCGGGCGGCACGACCTTCATGTACAACCTGGTGGTCGGCGGCAAGCAGGTCCGCGACCTGCGGCTGTCCCCGCAGACCATCGTGGACATCTTCACCAACAAGATCACCAACTGGAACGACCAGAAGATCACCGCCGACTACGGCAAGCCGCTGCCCAACCTGCCGATCACCCCGGTGGTCCGCTCGGACGGCTCCGGCGCCACCGCGCAGTTCACCCGCTGGATGGAGCACACCCACAAGGACCAGTGGGACGCCTACTGCTCCTCGGTCAACGGCACCACCTGCGGTGACTACACCGAGTTCTTCCCGCCGTCCGGCCGGATGGTCGCCCAGAACGGCTCCGACGTCGTCGCCGGCTACATCAAGGCCGCGGCCGGCCTGGGCACCATCGGCTACGACGAGTACGCCTTCGCCAAGCGCAGCAACTGGCCGGTCGTGAAGGTGCTCAACCAGGCCGGCTACTACTCGCTGCCGACCGCCTCCAATGTGGCCATCGCGCTCACCGCCGCCAAGATCCGCGGCGTGGACGACGACACCCCGGCGTCCGACCCGAACTACCTCCAGCAGAACCTCGACGGCGTCTACACCATGGACGACCCGCGCTCGTACCCGATCTCCAGCTACAGCTACGTGATCGTGCCGCGGGCCGGCGCCGCGCTGCCCCCGCCGGGCCGGTTCAACAACGACAAGGGCGCCGCGCTCAGCCGCTTCCTCGCCT
Organism: Kitasatospora sp. NPDC029367; assembly: GCF_055569135.1. Taxonomy (NCBI): domain Bacteria; kingdom Bacillati; phylum Actinomycetota; class Actinomycetes; order Kitasatosporales; family Streptomycetaceae; genus Kitasatospora; species Kitasatospora sp. NPDC029367. The sequence goes on along the minus strand of NZ_JBVHYH010000026.1, from coordinate 57,643 downwards.
ACGTGCTCTGCGAGGGCCAGGGCGAGGCCGACGGCCTCGGCTACTCGCCGATCCCGCGCGGCCTGGTCAAGGGCGGGCTGCTGCAGACCAAGTCGATCCCCGGCAACGCCAGCCCGGTCAACCCGGACACCCTGGCCAACTGCGCCAACCCGACCTTCAACTCGGCCGGTGAGCTGACCGTCCTCAAGAACGCCCCGCAGCCGAGCCCCTGCGACAAGCAGGGCGCCCCGCTGGACTGCACCGTCCAGAACGGCCAGGCGGTCAAGGCCGGTTCGGGCGGCTCCGGTGGTTCCGGCGGTTCCGGTGGCACCGGCGGCGCGGCCGGCGGCTCCGGTGGAACGGGCGGCTCCGGCCACGGCACCGGCGGGAACGGCGGCACCGGTGGCAGCGGTGACGCGGCCGGCACCGGCGGCGCCGCGGCCGCGGGCGGCGACCCGAACGCCGCCGCGGTCGGCGACCCCGCCGCGGGCGACGGCTCCGCCGACGTGGTCGACCCGCAGACCGGCCAGGTGGTCGCGCGCGGCCGGGGCGGCGCCACCGAGGTCGCGGCCAACGTGGTCGAGGTGAGCGGCCGGCCCGAGGACTGGACGCTGTCCTCGCTGACCGCCGTCGAGCTGCTCGCCGTCGTCCTCGTCCCGCCGCTGCTCGGCCGCCGGCTGCTGCGCCGGCGCAAGGGCTCGGGCGGTGCCTCGTGACGGCACCGGTCCTGGAGAAGCCGCTCGTCCTGCCGCCGCCCGCGGTCGGGGCGCCCCCGGCCCGGCCCGCCGCCGTCACCCCCGCCCGGCGCCGCTTCCTCCAGGGCGCCTGGGCGGCCAGTCTGGCGGCCGCGCTGGTGCTGGGCTTCGTCGGCTTCCTGTTCACGCTCTCGCACGTCCAGGAGCGGCACTACCAGTCGACGGCGTACAAGACCTTCCAGGACCAGCTGGCCCGGGCCGTCGCCCCGACCGGCGCGGCCGCCGACGGCGACCCGGTGGCGCTGGTGGACATCCCGGCGATCGGCCTGCACCAGGCCGTGGTGGTCGAGGGCACCACCGGCCGGGACCTGATGCGCGGCCCCGGCCACCGCCGGGACACTGCACTGCCCGGCCAGAGCGGGGTGGCGGTGCTGTTCGGGCGCGGCGCGACCTTCGGCGCGCCGTTCGCCCGGCTGGCCGGGCTGCGGGTCGGCGACCGGATCGAAACCACCACCGGGCAGGGCAAGTTCACCTACGTGGTCAACGTGTACGGCGACGGCGACCACCCGATCACCGACCCGGCCCGCAACCGGCTGGTCCTGGTCACCGGTGACTCCGACTGGATCCCCGGCTCCACCGTGATGGTCGGCGCCCGGCTGGAGGGCGATCCGCAGCAGAACCCCGGCGGCCGCTCCGCCACCGTCGCCTACGACAAGGCGCTGGCCGCGGACAAGGGCGCGCTGGCCACGCTCCAGCTCTGGTCGCTCGCACTGCTCTGCGCGGCGACCGGGGCGCTGCTGCTGGCCCGGTACTGGCGCCGCTCGACCGCCTACCTGAGCGCCGCGCCGGTGGTCGGCGCCCTGCTCTGGGCGGTCTACGAGAACGCCGCCGCCCTGCTGCCCAACCTCTACTGACGCGCGCCCGGAGGACGTACCGATGACCGACACCGCCGACATCGCCGACAGCACGCACCAGCCGCACGACGCGGCGGTCGACCCGGCCGCCGACACCCTCACCCTCCCGCCGGTCCCGGCCCCTTTGGTCGGCCCGGCCCAGGGCCCCGGCGGGGTGCTCGCCGGGCTGGAGACCCGGGATGTCTCCGCCTGGTTCGGCAGCCGCAAGGTGCTGGAGCGGGTCTCCCTGGCGATGCCGGCCGGCGAGGTCACCGCGCTGATCGGCCCGTCCGGCTGCGGCAAGTCCACCTACCTGCGGATCCTCAACCGGATGCACGAGATGGTGCGCGGCGCCGCCCTGGCCGGCGAGGTGCTGCTGGACGGGGACGACGTCTACCGGCCCGGCCGGCGCCCCGCCGAGGTGCGGCGCCGGATCGGCATGGTGTTCCAGCGGCCCAACCCGTTCCCGGCGATGTCCATCCAGGACAACGTCTCCAGCGGGCTCAAGCTGGCCGGGATCAAGGTCTCCAAGGAGGAGCGCCGGGACCTGGTGGAGACCAGCCTGCGCCGCGCCGGACTGTGGGACGAGGTGGCCACCCGGCTGCACGCCCCCGGCGGCTCCCTCTCCGGCGGCCAGCAGCAACGCCTGTGCATCGCACGGTCGTTGGCCGTCTCGCCGGACATCCTGCTGATGGACGAGCCGTGCTCCGCGCTCGACCCGACCTCCACCCGCCGGGTCGAGGAGACCATCGCCGAACTGCGCGGGCGGCTCACCATCGTGATCGTCACCCACAACATGCAGCAGGCCCAGCGGGTCTCCCAGCGCTGCGCGTTCTTCCTCGCCACCCACGACACCCCGGGCCGGATCGTCGAGGCCGGGCCGACCGAGCAGCTCTTCGGCAGCCCGCGCGACCAGCGGACCTCCGACTACGTCAACGGCCGCTTCGGATAGGTCAGTTACCGGCCGGAGTCGGCGATCAGCCGCTCCAGCACCGCCGCGACGCCGTCCTCCTCGTTGCTCACCGTGTGCAGCGGCACCGCCGCCAGCACCTGCGGGTGCGCGTTGGCGACGGCGTACGCGGTGCCGGCCCAGGCCAGCATCTCCAGGTCGTTCGGCATGTCGCCGAAGGCCACCACCTCGGCCCGGTCGATGCCGTGCTCGGCGCACCAACGGGCCAGCGTGCTGGCCTTGGTGATGCCGGGCGCGCTGATCTCCAGCAGGGAGATCGGCGCGGAGCGGGTGATCTCCGCCAGGTGCCCGGCGGCCGTCCGGGCCTCGGCGAGGAAGGTGTCCGGGTCGAGGTCGGGGTGCTTGGCCAGCAGCTTGAACAGGCCCCGCACCGGGCCGCCGTCCGCCAGCAGTTCCTCGGCCGGGCCGACCGCCCGCACCTCGTCGTCGCCCCACATCAGCACCTCGTACCCGGGCTCCCGGGCCCAGCCGTCCGCGTACTCGAAGGCGAAGGCGGTGCCGGGCAGCTTGGCCCGCAGCGCCTCGACCACGGCCAGCGAGGTCGGCGCCGAGATGGGGAAGTACTCGATCAGCTCGCCGCCGCGCCGTACGTCCACGATCGCGCCGCCGTTGGAGCAGATCGCCACCCCGTGACCGCCGATGTGCGGGCTCACCTGCTGCATCCAGCGCGGCGGCCGGCCGGTCACGAACACCACCTGCACCCCGGCCGCCTCGGCCGCCGCCAGGGCCGCGGCGGTGCGATCGCTGACGGTACCGCCGGAGCACAGCAGGGTGCCGTCCAGGTCGGTGGCGATGAGGCGGGGAGCGGTGCGGGGTTCGGTCACCGGTCCATCTTCGCCCATCGCCGCCGCCCGGTCACCGCCGCGGGGCCACCGCCGCCGGCCCCGGTGGCCCTGACCGTAAGGACGGGTTCCGGCCCTTCCTGCGCCGCTTTCCGGCCGATCCGCCCCCGCCCGGGGTGTCGCGGCGGGCCGACGGGCAGGAACCCCCTGGTCACCCCGTCGGCAGGAAGAGCCATGCCCACTCGCCAGCTCCGTGACGAGCCGCCCCCGACCCTCCCTTCCCCGGATCCCCCCGCCGCCTCCCGCGAGCCGGTGCTGCTCGGCGAAGTGCTGTTCCACACCCTCGCCGAGCTCGCCCGCCGCACCCCGGACCAGGCCCCGGCCTTCCCGGCCCAACGCACCCGCCCCCACCCCTGACCGCCTCCCACCGTCACGTGGGTCTCGATGCCGGTCCGCCAGTGACCTGTCGGCCACTGGCGGACGGATTGCTCCACGTGGGTCGGCGGCGCGAACCACGGGGAGGGCGGTCCGACTCAGCGGAGCTGGGCGAGGCCCTCGGTGGCGATCTTCTCGAAGACGGCGAGGTCGTTGGCGAAGATCGAGTCCGGGACGGGCCAGTGGATCACCAGCTCGGTGATGCCCAGCTCCTGGTAGGTGCCGGCGAAGTCCACGAAGGCGTCCAGCGACTGGAGCGGCTTCTCCGCGGTCGAGCCCTGGAGCAGCATCTTCTCCAGCGTGGCGACGTCGCGGCCGGTCGCCTCGCAGGCCGCCGTCAGCTTTCCGATCTGCTGCGTGATGACGGCGGGGGCCTGCTCGACCGGCACGTCCGCCGGGCCCTTCGGGTCCCCGTACGTCACCCAGCCTTGTCCGTACTCGGCCGCCAGCCGCATCCCGCGCGGGCCGGCGGCGGCCACGTAGAACGGGACCCGCGGGGTCTGCACGCAGCCGGGGATGTTCCGCGCCTCGACCGCCGAGTAGTACGTGCCCTCGCGGGTGGTGGCGTCCTCGCGCAGCAGCTCGTCCAGCAGCGGCAGGAACTCGCCGAACCGGTCCGCCCGCTCCTTCGGCGACCACGCCTCCTGCCCCATCGCCGTCGCGTCGAACCCGACCCCGCCGGCCCCGATCCCCAGCGTGATCCGCCCGCCGGACACGTCGTCCAGCGTGATCAACTCCTTCGCCAGCGTCACAGGGTGGCGAAAGTTCGGCGAGGTTACGAGCGTGCCGAGCCGCAGGCGCTCGGTAGCGGTCGCGGCGGCTGTCAGCGTCGGGATCGACCCGAACCACGGCTCGTCCCGGAAGGACCGCCAGGAGAGGTGGTCGTAGGTGTACGCAGCGTGGAATCCGAGGTCCTCGGCCCGCCGCCAGATCTTCTGCCCCTCGGCCCACCGGTGGATGGGGAGGATAACGGTACTCAAGCGCATGCAACGACGATACGCGCGCATTTCGGCGGACCTTCGGACCGCTCGCGCAACGGTAAAGGGGAGATCGGCTAGCGTGGCGCCGTGGGCACGATGAGCAGGCGAGAACTGGCCGCGCTGGTCGAGGAGGCGACGGTCGACACCTACGACGAGCACGAGGAGGTGTCGGCTCTGTTCGCCGCCGTCGAGGAGAACCTGGCGGTGCCGTTCAGCACCTCGGTGCTGGGCGTCGAGGTGACCGTGAGCGGCGTCGACCTCTCGCGGGACGGAAGAGTCGTCGCCCTGTGCACCCGCGGTGGATTCCGGCAGGCGATCGGACTCCTGGATCTTCCGTTGCCGGACCTGGCGCCGGACGGAGCGGAGTGGGTCGAGGCATATCGCCATTACTGGGCGCAGTGAGCGTCGGAACCTTCAAGACCGAGAGAGCTCTCATGACTGTCGCTGTACGGAGCGAGGACGAGGCGTCGTTGCGGCGCCTGATCGAGCGAAGTTCCGAACTGAAGGGCGAACTCGTCGCCTTCGCCCAGAGCGCGCGGTTCGACCGGTGGTTGACGCCCCTCCTCCTGGAGGCCGCCGGGCCTCAGCGGCAGTTGGGGGAAGGCGATGCGATCCGGATCGTCGACAACTTCATTCTGCGGTACCGCTTGCCGGACGGTTCTACCGTGGTGGACCGGTTCGTGGCCGGACGACGGGGCTTGACCGAGGCAGATCGGGAGATGCTGCTCGGCTGGCGTGACCCGGTCGAGGGCGTCTTCGAGATCCGGCGCAAGGACGGGGACGCCGTCGTTCTGCTGAACCTGGTCGACGACCTGGAGTACCGCACCTACTCGAACGTCGGGCGGGCGGCCTTCCGCGGAGTGTCCAAGGGAGGCTTCCTCCTCGCCTGCGTGGTGCCCGTGCACTCGGCGGACGGGGCGTGGCTGATCTCCGGGGCGATGTCGTCCTACCCGAAGTCCAGCGTCACCGAGATCGCCCGGGCGGCACTCCAACTGGCCACCAGCCAACCTGAACTGGTCTTCCGCAACCCCGAGAAGATCGAGCAGGGATGGGAGTCGATGCGGGAGGACCGGGCCGCGTTCGTCGAGTTCTGTGGCAGCGACGAACTGGCCCTTCCCCCTGCCGAAGTCGAGGACCGGCTCAACGCCTACTACCGGCACCGGCAGGAGGCCGCCGTCGCCGAGCATCCCGACCGGGCCCGGGGCAGGCGGCTCCCCGGCCTGGCCTTCCCGGCCTTCGAACTGCCGCGAGGGCTCGCCGAATCGGACACGGTCGGCGTCATCTACGACGAAGTGGACGGGCTCAACTTCTACCCGGACTACGGGATGCTGCGGGACCTCTTCGCCGATCCGGCCCTCCCTGGCCGCAGGCAGCACCAGGACCTGCTGCGCGTGTACCTGCGCGAGGAGTCGATTGCACCGCTGCCGCTCCGCCGCCTGGCCGCCGCCCACCCGGAGACCGTCGACGAGGTGTTCCGGAAGCTGCTGCGGAAGCCCGGATTCACCTGGGACGAGCACGGCGAGGAGCTGCTGCGCCGGCGCAAGCCCTGGTACTACGAGCAGGAGCTCCGCCCGGGCGTTTCCGTGATCGGCGAGCGCCTCAGCGAACTCGCCGCCGGCACCGGACGGCAGAAGTTCACCAGAGCACGGCGCGTGGCCTCCGATCACTCGTAGGGATGAATTAGTGACTCATCAGGGGCTATTTGCATAAGGTGCAAGATGCTGTGCGGCTTATGCAAACTCCTCCGCCGGCACTGCTGCCGCTCCTGCGCACCCCGTTCCAGGGGGAGATGCTGGCCTGGCTGTATCTGCATCCGCAGGAAGAGACCTCACTTGCCGACATTGCCGCACGCTTCGGGGTCTCGACCGCAACCGCCAGCCGCGAGGCGGACCGGCTGGTTGAGGCCGAACTGATCACAGAGCGACGGCTCGGAAACCTCCGGCTGCTGCGGGCCAACGCCACCGGGCGGCTGGCAGGCCCACTGACCGAGCTGTTCGCCCTCACCTACGGTCCGATCGCCGTGCTCGGAGATCTGCTGCTACCGCTCGCCGGCGTAGAGGAAGCCCACATCTACGGCTCCTGGGCCGCCCGTTACACCGGGGAGGGCGGCGGGGTACCCAACGACGTCGATGTCCTTGTGGTGGGTACCCCCGACGAGGACGAGCTGTACGAGGCTGCACGCAAGGCGGAACGTCTGCTCGACCGAGACGTCAACGTTCACCGGATCTCGTCGGCCCGCTGGCACGAGCCGGGCACGGACCCGTTCCTCACGGGCGTCAGAAGTCGGCCGACGGTTCAGCTCGAAGCGTTCGAAAGGAAGCACAAGGGATGAAGTGGCAGCAGGGCCGCGCCGCAGTCGAAAGCATGTTGGCGCGCAAGGAACTGGAGCGCGTACCCGCGAGCCGGGAGCAGGCCGACAACCTGCTGGCCCAAGCGTCGAACCACCTCAAGGCAGCAGAGGCGGTCGCTTCCTTCGATGCGATCGGCGCCTACCAACTGCTGTACGACGCAGCGCGGAAGGCGCTGGTCGCGGTCTTGGAGAACCAGGGGTTGCGACCGACCAGCCGAGGGGGCACATCGCGGTCCTGGAAGCGGTCAGTGCACAGCTCGATCCACCTCTTGGGGCGACTCTCAGGCCCTTCGACCGCATGCGCCGACGTCGGAACCAGGCGGAGTACGCGGATCTGGACGCACCCGAGATCGAAGCCCAGGACGTGGCCAACGATGTCCCGAAGGTGAAGGCGATCACCGAGCTTGCTCAGCGCGTCCTGGACGAGATGAGCCCTTTCTGACGCACTGCGGTCACCGATCGAGTCGATCAGATCCGAGTTCCTCGGCCTGCCGCCAGATCTTCTGCCCCTCGGCCCACCGGTGGATGGGGAGGATCACTGTGCTGAGACGCATGGCATCGACCCTAGCCGGATGACATCCCGTTCGTCCCAGTCGCGAGGCTGAGCCGAACGCCGTGCGACGTGCCCAGCGGGTGGGGCGGGTGGGGCGGGTCGAGGGCGGCGAGGCGGGAGAGCGGGACGGGGAGCGAACGCTCCTCGCACCAGGCGAGCAGGATGGCGATCGGCACGCCCCGTTCACGTCGGGCGCGCCACACCAGCTGCGGCAGGTCGTCCGGCCGGGTGTCCGAGGCGCGCCGGAGGAACCAGCGCCGGCCGGTCGCCAGACCGGCCCGCAGGGCCACGACCTCGCGGTGGACCAGGGCCAGCGCGTCGGCCGGGAGCGGAGCGAGCCCGAGCGGGGCGCGGACCGCGGCGTCCGCGAGCGCGGCGGCGGTGACCAGGCCCTCGGGGCGGCCGCCGGCCAGCAGGACCTCGGTGGCCGCGCGTCGGACGAGTCGGCGCACGACGTGGGAGGCACCGCGCGGCCCGGGAGCGATGCCGCCGCCGAGGAGCAGCGCCACCGTGCAGAGATGGTCGGCGACGACCTCGACGGCGGCCCGACCGCGCGGTCCCGCGGACAGCTCCGGGAAGGCGCCGTCGATGCCGTCCACCAGGGGCCGCAGCGCCGGGAGTTGGAGCGACGACCGGACGCCGGCCAGGACGCAGCCGACCGCGGGCTCCAGCAGCACCGCTTCGAAGACCGCGCGTCCCGGCCGTGCGGCGGACCGCCCCCGCCCGGACTCCTCGTCACCGGACCGCCCAGCGCCGGACCGCCCAGCGCCGAAGCGGCCATAGCCGAGCAGTACGTAGCGGCCGCAGGAGCAGCCGGGCCGGCAGTGCGCGGAACAGCCCGGCCCGACCGGGGATTCCAGGGTGAAGCAGGGCCCCGACCGGGCGCCCAGCCGCCGCGGCGTCCCCGGCGGCAGCCGGTCGACGACGGCTCGCTCGCGGATGCCGACTTCGCTCAGGGCGCCCGGTAGCGGCTCGGCGCCGCCCTCGTCCGGCGGGCCCGGCAGGATCCCGGCGGCGAGCGAGCCGCGGTCCACGCCGCATTCCTCCAGCGCACCGAGCACCTCGTCGAGGCGCCACGCCCGCGACCGTCCCTCCGTGTGGACCGCACCGACGACGCGCTGCGCGGACGGGGGCGAGGCGATCGGCAGGGCGTCGATCCGGCTGGTGTCGAAGCACCAGGCGAGGGTGGCCGCGCCGCCTCCCTGCCGGGGCACTGCGGAGAGCAGGTGCTCCGGCCAGTCGGGCGCGGACGGAGTGTCGAACGGGGCGCCGCCACGGCGGAGCGGCGGCGTCGCCCGCGGAACGGCGCGGCGATACCCGCGCCGGGCCAGCCCGTGCATCAGGGACTGAGCCACCCACGGCGTCTCCGACTCGCTCGCCGACATCCCACCCCCACCTTGTGACTACTTTATTGACAATGCTGACTAACTACATGACTAGCTGTCAAGTTTTCTCTCGCCGCACACCCAAAACGCCACCGACCTGCACAGATCACCCAATCATCCGTCGCGACCGGGGTGGCAAAACAGGACAAGCAGACCGAAAGCAGAACCAATCACCGCTTGACCCAGACTCTTGACAGCTCTTGTCGAGTGCTGTCAATATCACCCCAAGCTAAATCCGGCTGGTGGAAATTCTTTCATTTTGCAAGTGGGGAAAAGATCGTGCGCAAGGCTCTTTCGACTGTTCTTCTGGTGATTGCGGCCTTCGTGGCGGTGACGGTGGTGCCGGCCGAGGCGGCCGGGACGCACCCGGCGGCGGGCACCGTCGTCTCCGCCGCCGGCGTCGCCGACATTCCGCTCTGCTGCTGAGCGGCGGCGGACGCACGGACTGACGTCCGGGGATGGGAAAAGCCGCAGGGGCGGACCGTCGGAGGACGGTCCGCCCCTGCGGTGGCGGTTCCAGCGGGTGGCCAGCGGGTGGTGGGCAGCGGTCGCGGGTCAGCGGTCGTCGGCCGGTCAGGCCCGGGGCAGCAGGCTCCCGGCCGGGAGGATCCGGCCGTGCTGGCCCAGGCACCGCATGCCCTGTCGGTACGCCCAGATCGCGCGCTCCGGCTGCCCGGCGGCCTCCAGGATCTCGGCCAGCTCGGACCAGGCGGCGGCCGCCTGCCGACCCGCTGACGAGGCCTCCAGCATCAGCGCGCTGCGCTCGTACGCCTCCCGGGCCGCGACCTGGTCGCCCTGGGAGAGCCGGGCGGCGGCCAGCACCAGGAGAGTCCTCGCGCTCTGCAACCGGTGCAGCGGACCGAGCAGGCCGAGCGCCTTCTCGGCGTGTTCGACGGAGGCCGCCGGATCGCCGCTGCGCAGCTTCACCCGGGCCATCGCGGTCTCGCAGTAGGCGAGGTCGATGTCGCTGCCCACGTCGGACAGCGCGCTCGCGCTCTGCGTCAACAGGCCCTCGGCCAGCGCGATGTCCGGCTCCTCGAACTCCAGCAGGACCGCGGCGTAGGCGTTGCGCAGCCGGGCCAGCGCCCGGGTGTCGTCACCCTCCGAGTAGATCGCCAGGGCCTGCTCGATGAGTTCCACCGCGTCCGCCGTCCGGCCGTTGCGGTGCATCGCGACGCTGGCGTTCCACAGCGCGGCGCCGAGCGCCTTCCGGTCGGAGACCTGGCCGGCCTTCTCGATCGCCCGGGCGGCCAGGTAGCTCGCCCGGTGCAGGTCGCCGCGCTCGCAGTGCAGGCCGACCAGCGTCGACAGCAGTTCGATCCCCGGGCGGGTGGGCGCGAGGTTCAGCCGCTCGATCTCCGTCACCGCCTCCTCGGCGATGGTGATCGCGTGGGAGAGGTCGCCCAGCTCGCGGTAGCAGCGGCAGAGCGCGACGGTGACGGGAAGCCCGGTGACGAAGTCACGGGACCGTTCCGAGGCCGTCCGCAGTCCCTCGTACCGTGCGGCGGCCTCCTCCAGGCGCCCGACCCGTTCGAGTGACTGCGCGATCCCGGTCTCGGCGGCGAGCCAGAGGGCCGGCTGGTCGTCGCGGTCGATGGTGTCCTGGATGCGCTCGTACTCGGCCAGGGCGGCTTCCGGCTCGCCGTTGAGCGCCGTCATCTCGGCGTACTTGAGCGCGAGGTCGATCTCCTCGGCCCGGGACTCGGTGACGCCGACCAGGTCGGCGACCTCGCAGTTCAGCCGGCCGGCCAGGTACTGCACGACGTCGGCGGAGGGCGTCCGCTTGCCGGCTTCGAGCAACGAGACGTAACTCGGTGAAAGCTTGGGGCCGGCGAGTTCGGCCTGGGACATGCGGGCGGCCCGCCGCAGCCGCGCCACGCGTACGCCCAGGTCTTTGTCGTTCACGATTCACTCCTCGGCTCCGAGCACTGCGAAGGCAGGTCGTGGAAGAATTGTGGATTCTTTTCGCGAATCCGGGTCGGATTCCCGGGAAACGGGCGGCGGCAGTGGCTTGGCATTCCGGGGGCCGGGCCGTTTCGGCGGGTGGCGGTTCGAGCGGCGGCGGTTCGCGCCGGGACCGCCGCAGTGACGGGCCCCCGAACGCCCGATGGGGTGAACGGGCCACCGGCCACCGGTGGTTCAGGGGATGATGCGCCGGTCGACGAGTCGGTCCGAAGCGGCGCCGGGCTCGCTGATAAGCACCCTGGTTTCGCCTGCATGATGACCGCCCACGCCTTCCCTGACCGTGCAGCCCCCGCATTCGCCTGAGATTCGAAGCATAAAGATACCAGCTAGTCAAGAAAGCTGTCAAGCTACCCCGGATCCCACCGAATTAATGGCCGGGGCGGCCTCGGCGATTTCCGGTGCCGGCGCATTGGCGACCAGTTCGGCGAGCGTTTCGACATACGGATCGGCGAAGACGTCGCGCAGGCTGATGACCAGGCCGAACTCCGTCTCCAGCCATGCCGTGAGTCCCAGGGCGCTCTTCGAGGTCAGCCCCAGGTCGAAGAGGTCGGCCCGGGCGAGCTCCCGGTCGGCCAGGGTGTCGGGCAGGTCCAGCATGCGCCGGACCTGGCGGGCGATCCGCTGTTCGACGGCGTCGTGGGTGTGGTCCATGAGGTCGGGCTCCTTGCAGGGGACGGGGTGGGAGGGGTCGGTTCCCGCGGTGCGGGGAGGGGTCTTCGGCCCGGCCACGGCTCAGGCACCGACCGGGAGCGCGCCGATCCCGGCCCGGGCGGCCCGGCGCAGCGCGCGGGCGTCGCCGGCGGCCGCCACCGGAACGGCGGGCCGGACGGCGGTGACCCCGGGGGAAGAGGACTCGGCCAGCGCCTCGGCCAGTCGGCGGACCGTCGAGTGCTGGAAGACCATCAACGGCGAGACGTCCGCGCCGAGTTCGGTCCTGATCAGGGCGTGCAGCCGGACGGCCGCGAGCGAGCTGCCCCCGAGGTCGAAGAAGTTGTCGTCGAGGCCGACCCGCTCCGTCTCCAGGACGCGGCACCAGAGCCGGACCAGTTCCTGCCGCAGGCTGTTGCGGTCGGCGGCGGACGGGCCGCTGCCGAGCGCCGGAGCCGCCGGTACGACCGCCGCGGCCGGGACGGCGGCCGGGACGGCGGACGCGACGGCGGACGCGACGGCCGGGACCGCGGCCTGCGCGGCGCTCGCCCGCAGGTCGACCTTTCCGTTGGGCGTCAGCCGCAGCGCCGGGACGATCCGGACCTCCTCCGGCAGGTGGCCGGCCGGCAGCCGCTGCGCGAGTTCCGCCGCGACGGCGTCCTCAGTCAGCGCGGCCCCCGGCGCCGGGACGACGCAGGCGACCAGCCGGGAGAGCCCCGACGCATCGGTCAGCGCGCCCGCCGCCGCCTGGTCGACGCCGGGCACCAGTCGCAGCTCGTGGGCGACCTGCGCCGGTGAGACCCGGTTGCCCCGGACCTTCACGATCGCCGCACTGCGGGCGACGAACGCGACCGTGCCGTCCCAGCGGAGCCGGCCGAGGTCGCCGGTCCGGAACAGCGCGTGGCCGGGTTCGCCCCACGGATCCGGCCGGTAGGCCCGGGCGGTGGCGGCCGGTTCGTCCAGGTAGCCCAGGGTGAGCAGCGGCCCGCGGACCGCGATCTCTCCGATCCGGCCGGGCTGCACGGGGTTGCCGTCCCGGTCCAGCACCAGCAGCTGGGCCTCGACCGCGCCGGCGCCGAGCAGTGGCTCCGGGCCGCTCGGCCGGCCGGGCTCCCGCTCGTGGCAGCTCGCCACCTGGGGCGTCTCGGTGGTGCCGTAGACCGTCAGCACGCGGGAGGAGGGCGCGGCCGCCCGCCAGGCCTCGACCGTGGCGTCGGTCAGCAGGTCGCCACCGAAGCAGGCCAGCCGGACGTCGGGCACGCTCAGGCCGTGGGCCCGGGCGGCGCCCGCGACCATCGCGCCGACCAGCGGGGTCGCGTGCACCACGGTGATCCGCTCGTCGGCCAGCCAGCGGACCAGTCGGTCCGCGTCGAGCCGGGTCCGCGCGGGCGGGACGACGGCGGTGCCGCCGTTCCACAGCGGCAGCAGCAGGTCGCGCAGCAGCGGGTCGTGGGAACGCCCGGAGAGCACGCTGAAGCGGTCCCCGGCCGTGATCCCGTGGTGGGCGGACCACCGGTCGAGGAAGGCGAGCAGCGGGGCGTCGGTGCCCAGCACCAGCCGCGACCGGCCGGTGGAACCCGAGGTCGGCAGGACGTAGCAGGGCTCGCCGCCCGCCCGACCGGCCTCCGGCACGCGCCGGACGGGCAGTTCGGTGGTGCGGTCGACCGGGACGACCCGGGGGCCGTCCGACTCGCAGTGGACGGCCCAGTGCGGGCGCGCCAGCGCGGTGAGGTCCTCCCGCCAGGCCCGCGGGTGCTCCGGGTCGACCGGCAGCACCACGCCGCCGGCCCGCCAGACGCCGAGCAGACCGACCGCGAGGTCGCGCCCGTGCGCCTCCCGCAGCTCGACCAGCTCGCCGGGGCCCAGCCCGGCCCCGCGCAGCAGATCCGCGAGGGCGTCGACCCGGTCGGCCAACTCGCCGTAGCTGCACGCACCCCGCTCGTCCCGCAGGGCGACGGCGTCCCGGGGGTGACCGAGGACGCGCTCCAGCAGGGCGCCCCGCGCTCCCCCGGGGCCGGGGCGGACCGGCTCCGGCAGGCTCCGGCGCGGGACGGCCGGAGCGGGCAGCTGCCGCGCCGTCCAGCCGGCCACCGTCCGCACCACCTGGTCGAGCAGTTCGCCGGCCCACGGCCGTTCCAGGCGGGCCGCGTCGAAGGCGAGGTCGAGGGTCAGGCCGCCGGCCCGCTGGTCGACGTAGAGCGACAGGTCGAACGGGAGGCCCGGCAGCGGCGCGCGCCGCCGCTCGGCGGCCACGGCGTCCAGTCGCAGGCCGCGCACCGGGAAGCTCAGCGCGTTGAACCACACCGAGAAGAGCGGCCGGGCGGGCCCGCCGCGCTCGGCGGCCAGCGCCGCGACCACCTCGTCGTACGGGAGGTCCTGGTGCAACTGGGCCTCGGTCAGGGCCTGGTGCGCGCTACGCACCAGGTCGGCCGGGGAGCCGTCCGCGGACACGTCGAGCCGCAGCGCGACAGTGGCGTTGAAGAAGCCGACCGTGTCGGTGGTGTCGGCGGTGGTGCGCCCGCTGAGCGGGGCGCCGACCACCAGCTCCGAGCGGTCGCCCCACCGGCCGAGCACTGAGCCGAAGGCGGCCAGCAGCACCGTGGCGGGCGTCGTGCGCAGGCTGCGGGCCAGCTCGCCGACCGCCGCCGCCAGATCGTCGTCCAGGGTGGCCGAACGGCGCTCGACCCGCGGCTCGCCGCCCGGCGGTGCGAGCGGCAGCCGGGGAGCGGGCGGGGCGTCGCGCAGGACGCGCCGCCAGTACCCGGCCTGCTCGGCGGGCACCGGCCGGGCCGCCTCGCGGGCACTGAACTCCGCGTAGTCGAGGGCGACCGGCGCGAGCTCGGGGGCGCGGCCCGCCGCGCGGGCGGCGTAGCACTGCGACAGCTCCGCCCAGAAGACCTCGACCGACCAGCCGTCCAGGACCAGGTGGTGCGCGACCAGGACCAGCTGGTGAGCGTCCCGGCCGGTGGGCAGCAGGACGCACCTGACCAGCGGGCCGGACCTGAGGTCGAACCGGGTCCGGGCCAGGCGCTCCGCGCTCTCGCGGGCGGCCTCCTCGTCCAGCGGGCCGGGGAGCACCTCCAGGCCGGCCATCGGACGGGGGTGGACGACCTGGACCGGGCCGTGCGGGCCGTCCCGGAAGGTGGTGCGCAGCGCGTCGTGGCGCCCCAGCACGTCGGTGACGGCACGACCCAGGGCCGCCCGGTCGAGCGGGCCGGTCAGCGACCACAGGTCCACGACGTTGTAGTCCACCTGGCCCGGAGCCAGCTGTTCCATCAGCCACAGCCGGCGCTGGGTCGGCGCGAGCGGCGCCTCCCGGACGGGCGCCGCACCGGGCTCGGGCCGGTCGGGGCGCGCGGGCCGACCGGGCGCATCGGGCGCATTGGGCGCATCGAGCGCGTCGGGCCCGGCGCCGAGCGCGTCGATCCGCGCCGCGAGGGCGCGCGCGGTCGGCCCGGCCAGCAGGTCGGCGATCCTGATCTCGGCGCCCAGCCGCTCCTTGACGCGGACGAGCATGCGCGCCGCGACGAGCGAGTGGCCGCCGCGGGTGAAGAAGTCGTCGTCCGGCCCGACCGCCGGGTCGTCCAGCAGTTCGCGCCAGATCTCCACCACGGCGCGCCCGGTCGGCGTGTCCGGCGCCGAGGCCGGAGCCTGCGCCGGCACCCCGGGCTCCGGAGCCGCCCGGTCGGCCAGCCGGGCGAGCAGCGCCGCCCGGTCGAGCTTGCCGGACGGCGCCAGCGGCAGCCGCTCCACCGGCACGATCCGCGCCGGCACCATGGCCGGCGGCATCCGCTCGGCCAGCGCCGCACGGATCTGCGCCACCCGCGGCAACGCCCCGGCGGGGTCGGCGAGGAACGCCGCCAGCTGGGTCGCCCCGGCCGCGTCCCGGAACGGGAGGACGGCCACCGGCCCGCCGCCGAGCGCCGCCGCGAGCTGTGACCGGACCTCCTCCGGCTCGATCCGCTGGCCGCGGATCTTCACCTGGTCGTCGATCCGGCCGTGGTACTCCAGTTCGCCGTCCGGGCGCAGCCGGACCAGGTCACCGGTCCGGTAGCGGCGCCCGCCGGGCCGGGCCGGGTCGGGCAGGAACGAGCGCGCCGTCAGGTCGGGCCGGCCGAGGTAGCCGCGGCCCACCCCCGGGCCGCCGATCCACAGCTCGCCCACCGTGCCGGGCACGACCGGGCGGCCCTCCTCGTCCATCACCTCGATCGTCGTGCCGGCCACCGCCGGGCCGATGCTGACCGGCCCGAGCGGGTCACCGGCCCGGGTGATCGCGCAGCTGGCGAAGACCGAGCACTCCGCGGGGCCGTAGAGGTCGACGACGTCCGCGGTGCACCAGCCGCGCAGGTCGGCCAGCAGCGCGGGCGGCAGCGCCTCGCCGCCGACGACCAGGATCCGCAGGCCGTCGAGGGCGCGGAAGTCCCGCTGCTCCATCAGCACGGCCAGCATCGACGGCACGAACTGCGCCACCGTCACGTTCGCGGCGCGCATCTCCCGCACCAGGTGGAGCGGGTCCGCGTGCAGTCCCGAGGGCACCACCCGCAGCCGGGCGCCGCAGGCCAGCGGCCAGAACACCTCGGCGACGGAGTAGTCGAAGGCGTACGCGGTCTTGTGCAGGGCCACGTCCCCGCCGTCCAGCGGCAGGTGCTCGGCCAGCCAGCGGATCTTGTCGACGATCGCGCCGTGTTCGTTCAGCACGCCCTTGGGGCGGCCGGTGGAGCCGGAGGTGAACACCGCGTAGGCGGCGTCCCCGGCGCCGGCCTCCGGCAGCCGGACGGCGCCCGCCGGGGTGGCGGCGAGCGCGTCGAGGTCCGGCGCGGGCAGGCCGGGCGGGACCGCGGCCATGGGCACCGCGCGGTCGACGACGACCAGGCGGGCCCGGGAGTCCTCCAGCATGCCGCGCAGCCGCGCGGCCGGCTGGTCCGGGTCGAGCGCGAGGTAGGCGCCGCCGGCCCGCAGCACGGCGAGCACGGCGACCAGCACGTTCTCACCGCGCGGCATCAGGACGGCGACGACATCGCCGGGGCGCACCCCGTGCGCGACCAGAGAGCGGGCCGCCCGGCCGCTCTCCGACCAGAGTTGACGGTACGTCAGGCTGCGGTCGGCGCCTTCCAGCGCGACGGCGTCCGGGGTCCGGGCGACCTGCTCCGCCACCAGGGCGTGCAGGGTCCGGGCCGGGCCGGGCGACGGCTCGCCCGGCACGAACGGCTTCGGCACGGCGGTCACCCCCTGCTCCCCACGGCGGCCACCAGCTCGGACAGCGTGGGGTGGTCGAACAGGGCGGAGATGGGGAGTTCCACGTCGAGTTCGCCGCGGATCCGGTCCACCAGCTGGACGGCGGCCAGGCTGTCGCCGCCGGACTCGAAGAAGTCGTCGTCCGGACCGCCCTCGGTGCCCAGGATCTCGGCCCACAGGCCGGTGATCCGCTCGTCGAGGCCGCCCCGGCCCGAGCCGGCGGCCGGTGCGCCGGCCTGAACCGCCGCGTCCGCCGTCCCCGTGCCCGCCGCCCCAGTGCCCTGTGCCGCCGAGTCGGGTGCCGCCGTTCCGCCGCCCGCCGAACGGACGGCGGCTGCGGTGAACCGACTGGTCCGGCGCAGCTTCTCGCGCAGCCCCTCCGGTGCGACGACCACCTGCGGGCCGAGGTCGGTCGCCAGGAACGCCTCCAGCAGGGCCGCCCCCGCCGCGACGCCCAGGAAGGAGTCCTGGGTGACTCCCGAGGAGCTGAGCGGGGCGCTGCGCGCCGCGTCGCCCGCCGAGCGGATGTTGCCCGCCACGGTCGCCCGGTCGACGTGCCACAGCGTGAACCCGGTGACGGTGACCACCTCGCGGCCGCCCTCGTCGATCAGGGCGATGTCGCGGACGACCGCCCCCTTGGGCTGCTCGGCCCACGGCCGCACCAGCGCCGTCACCCGGGCCGGCAGCGGGCCCCGGACCACCAGCTCGCGGTAGCTGAACGGCAGCGCGTTGACGCCCTCCGGCAGCGGCAGCAGGAAGGAGGTGGCGCAGTCGAGCAGGGCCGGGTGCAGCAGGTTGGCCGCCGTGTCGCCGCGGTGGGCGGCGGGCAGGGCCAGTTCGGCCAGCACGGTGTCCGTGCCGCCGCTGACCCGCTCGACGCAGTGCCAGCGCGCGCCGACCGTCATCAGTCCGGAGCCGTCGTTGAGCCGGGGCCCGGCCAGCGGCACGGTGTGCGCGGCGCGCAGCGCCACCAGGTCGTGCCGCGGCGCCGTGTCCTCGTACGGCGTGACCGTGCCGCCGGCGTGCTGGACGGCGGTGCGGGCACCGTCCGCCCGGGACTGCACGCGGAACCGCCAGCCCGCGCGGGCGGGTTCGAAGGCGATGGTCAGGTCGAGCGGCTCGGCGATCGCCAGCGGCGCGGTGAAGGCGACGTCGGCCAGCTGCACCGGGCCGGGGTGGAAGGTGCGGACCGCGCGGAGTACCAGTTCCAGGTACCCGGTGCCGGGGAGCACCGGGGTCTCGCCCATGCGGTGCTCGTCGACCATCCAGACGTCCGGGGCGAGCCGGACGGTGAAGGCGCGGCCCTCGCCCTCGGCCGGGGCGGCGGCCAGCTCCGGCTCCCGGTTCGGGCGGTCGACGTGGAAGCGGGAGTGCCGGGCGGCGGCCTCCACCGCCATGCCGGCCCCGTCCCAGGACGGCCAGTTGACCGACAGGGTGCGGCCCGGCCGGCGGCGCGAGCGGTCGTGGGCGAACGCGTCCAGGAAGGCGTTGGCGGCGCCGTAGTCGGACAGGCCGAACTGGCCGGTGACGGCGGCGACCGAGGAGTACAGGACGAAGGTCCGCGGCTCGTCGCCCAGCACCTCGTCCAGCAGCAGGGTGCCGTTGACCTTGGGCCGCAGGACCTGCTCGGCCGCGCCGGCGTCCTTGACGGCGAGCATGCCGCCGCCCGCGAGCCCGGCGGCGTGGATCACCCCGCGGATCGGGCCGAGGGCGCTCCTGGCCTGCTCGACGGCGGCGGTCAGCGAGGCCCGGTCGGCCACGTCGGCGGCCAGCGGCAGCACCCGGCAACCGGTCGCCTCGATCCGGCGCACGGCGTCGACGGCGGCCCGCTGACCCTCGGTCAGCGCCCCGGCGTCGGTCCACTGCGCGCGGTCCGGCAGGCCGGAGCGGCCGAGCAGGGCGATCCCG
This sequence comes from Kitasatospora sp. NPDC029367, assembly GCF_055569135.1. Classification (NCBI taxonomy): domain Bacteria; kingdom Bacillati; phylum Actinomycetota; class Actinomycetes; order Kitasatosporales; family Streptomycetaceae; genus Kitasatospora; species Kitasatospora sp. NPDC029367. The sequence goes on along the minus strand of NZ_JBVHYH010000026.1, from coordinate 38,865 downwards.
CCGGCGCCGCGGGCGGCCAGCCGCTCGGCGGCGACCAGTCCGAGGGCGCCGAAGCCGCCGGTGATCAGCCAGGCGCCGTCGCCGACGTCCGCGAGAGCGGTCCCGCCGGCGGGCGCGGCGGGCTCGGGCACGCTGTGGAAGGCCGGGTGCCAGAGGCGCCGCCCGCGCAGCGCGACCCGGGTGAACTCGGTGCCGTCGTCGCCGTCCAACAGCGCCCGCAGCGCCTCGGCCGCCACGCGGTCCTCGCCGCTCAGCGCCTCGGCGGGCGCGTCGACCACCCGCGCGCGCAGCTGCTCGTGCTCCCGGACGGCGCTGTGCAGCAGGGCCGCGACGGGCGCCTTGCCCGGTTCGACCGGTTCGGTGCCGGAGACGTCCCAGAGCTGGTCGGCGAGCACGGTGATCCGGACCGGGCGGTCCGGGCAGTGCCGGGCGACGTCCTGGACGATCCGCTGGGTCGCCCGGAAGCCCCGGTCGAGCCAGTGCCGGGCGGCCCCGCCCGCGCCGGCGCCCTCCGGGGCCGGGCCGGTGAGCCAGAGGTGCAGGATCTCCAGCGGCTCCCGGTGGTCGCGCAGGTGCGGCCGGAGCGCGGCGCTGAGCCGCTTGGGCTCCACGTCGTCGGCCTTGACCAGGTCGGCGGTGATCCCGGCCGCGGCCAGCCGGTCGAGCACCGGCGCGGCCTGCCCGGCGTCGTCGGCCAGCACCAGCCAGCGGCGGTCCGCCGGCAGCGGCCGCGCCTCGGCGGGCTGCGCCTGGACCCAGCCGGGGACGGTGATCCGGTCGTTCTCGGCCGGCGCCTCCTCGGCGGTCCGCGGCCCGGCGTTCGGGGCCGGGGCCTGGGCGGCGGGCTTCGGGTCGGGGGAGATCCAGTACCGTCCGCGGTCGAAGACGTAGCCGGGCACGGCGACCGGGGTGATCTCCTCGTGCTCCAGCAGGGCGCGCCAGTCGACGTCGAGTCCGGCCTGCCAGAGGGCGGCGACCGCCCGGTAGAGGACGGAGGCGGCCGGGACGTCCTCGCCGCTCGGCGGCAGCGAGGCCAGCGGGCGGTGCCCGGCGGCCGTCCGGACCCGGCGCACCAGCTGGGTGAGCGCCTGGCCGGGGCCGACCTCCAGCAGCACGGCGCCCTCGACGGCGGCGGCGCGCTCGGCGCCCTCGCGGAACCGGACGGGGCTGCGCAGCTGCTCGGCCCAGTACTGCGGGTCGGTGGCCTGCTCGTCGTCGATCCAGTCCCCGGTGACGTTGGAGACCCAGCGGACGGTGGGCCGGTTGCGGGTCAACTGCCCGACGAACGCTGCCAGTTCCTCGGCCGCGCGGTCGGTGGCGGGGGTGTGGAAGGCCCGTTCGACGTCGAGGGCCACCCAGCGCCGGCCGAGCGCGGTGAGCAGGGCGGTCAGCTCCTCGACGGCCTCGACCGAACCGCCCACGGTGCAGCTGCGCTCGCCGTTGTCGGCGCTGAGCCAGACGTCACGGCCCTCCAGCAGCGGCGCGGCCTCGGCGGCGGGCATCGCCAGCGCGACCATCCGGCCGGCCGGCGCGGCCGCGAGCAGCTCGCCGCGGCGCACCACCAGGCGGGCGGCGTCGGCGAGTTCGAAGACCCCGGCGAGCGCGGCCGCGGTGATCTCGCCGACGCTGTGGCCGATCATCGCGACCGGCTGCACGCCCCAGGAGGCCCACAGTCGGGCCAGCGACCACTCCACCGCGAACAGCGCGGGCTGGGTCAGCGCGGTGTCGCGCAGCCGGGCCGCGGCGTCGGGCGCGCCCTCCAGCAGCACGGCACGCAGCGCGTCGGCGACCGCCGGTCCGAAGTGCTCCAGGCAGCGGTCGAACTCGGCCCGGAAGACCGGCTCGTGGGCGTACAGCTCGGCGGCCATGGCGGGGTGCTGGGTGCCCTGCCCGGGGAACATGAAGACCGCGCCGGTGGCCGGGGTGCCCGGCTCCTGGCCGCGGGTCGCGAGCTCGGCGAGGGCGTCGGCGAGGGTGGCGCCGTCCTCGCCGACCACGGCGAGGCGGTGGCGGTGGCGCAGCGGACGGCGCTGCAGGGTCCGGGCCACCCGGTGCAGGTCGGCCTCCTCCTCGGCCAGGTGGGCCGACAGCCGCTCCGCCATGCCGCGCAGCGAGGCGGTGGAGGCGGCGGCCAGCGGGAGCACCACGGTGCGCCGGCGCTGCGGGCGCGGTGCGACGGGCACGGCCGCGGGCGGCTGCTCGATCAGGACGTGGGCGTTGGTGCCGCCGATGCCGAAGGAACTGACGCCGGCGATCCGGGGGCCCTCGATCGGCCACGGTCCGGCCTGGGCGCGGACGGTGAACGGCGTCCGCTCCAGCTCCATCAGGGGGTTGGCCTCGGTGAAGTTGGCGGTGCCGGGGGCGATGCCGCGGTTGACGGCGAGCACGGCCTTGATGAACCCGGCGATGCCCGAAGCCGGGCCGAGGTGGCCGATGTTGCCCTTGGCCGAGGAGAGCAGGCAGTAGCCGGTGCGGTCGGTGTGCGCGCGGTAGGCGCGGCTCAGGGCCTGGACCTCGATCGGGTCGCCGATGGCCGTGCCGGTGCCGTGCGCCTCCAGGTAGCCGACCTGGTCGGCGGCGACGCCGGAGACGGCCAGCGCCTCGTACACGGCGGCGAACTGGCCCTCGGCGCTGGGCGCGGCGAAGCCGGCCTTGCGGTTGCCGTCGTTGTTGACGGCGGAGCCGCGGATGGTGGCGAGCACCCGGTCACCGTCGCGCAGCGCGTCGGCGAGCGGCTTGAGCACGACCGCGCCGGCGCCGTCGCCGAAGATCGTGCCGTCGGCCGCCGCGTCGAAGGGGCGGCACCGGCCGTCCCGGGAGAAGATCCCGCCGTCCACCCAGCGGTGCCCGCCGCCGTGCGGCAGTTCGAGCTGGACGCCGCCCGCGACGGCGACGTCGCACTCGCCGTTGCGCAACGCCTGGCAGGCCAGGTGCAGCGCGACGAGGGAGGTGGAGCAGGCGGTGGCGACGGTGAACGCGGGGCCGCGCAGGTCGAGCTTGTAGGAGACGATCGTGGCGATGTAGTCGTTGTGGTTGCCCGCCTGGATGCCGACCTCGCCGTAGTTGCGCACGGCGGCGGCGTTGCGCCGGACGTTCAGCTCGGCGTAGCGGTTGGTCGCGCCGCCGGCGAAGACGCCCACCGAGGTCGGGCCGTCGGTGCGCACGCCCGCGTCCTCCAGGGCGCCGTAGGCCACTTCGAGGAAGATCCGCTGCTGCGGGTCGCGCAGTTCGGCCTCCCGGGGGGTGAAGCCGAACAGGCCGGCGTCGAAGCCCGCGACGTCGTCCAGCAGCGGGGCCCGCTTGACGTAGTTCGGGTCCGCGATGGCGGACTCCGGGACGCCCGCGTTGCGCAGGGTGTCGTCGGACAGCTCGGTGAGGCTGACGGTGTTGGTGAGCAGGTTGGACCAGTAGCTCTCGACGTCCGGTGCGCCGGGGAGGCGACAGGCCATCCCGATCACGGCAATGCGGTCGTCGTCCGCGACGCGGTTCATCGGATACCTCCAGGACTGGGTGCCGCCGTGGGCGGCGGGCAGGAGCGATCGGCGGGGGCGGGCGCGAGGTCGTCCGCCAGCTGCCGGGCGATCGCGGCGAGCAGGGGTTCGGTGGCGTGGCCGAGCAGGTGGTGCGGCCCGGGGAGGGTGTCGCGGCGGTGGCCGCCGGTGGTCCAGCCGGACCACCCGGGCCCGTTCGGGTCGAGGACGCGGTCGCGGTCGCCGCGCAGTTCCAGGACGGGTGCGGCCACCGGGCGGGCGGCCGGCTCGGGCACGGTCCAGGTCTCCAGGGCCCGGAAGTCGGCGCGGATCGCCGGTTCGGCGAGCGCGAACAGGGACCGGGCGGTCGGGGTGTCCTGGACGGCGCCGTAGCGGACCAGGTCGGCGAACAGGGCGGCGTCGTCCAGCAGGTGGGTGGTGCCGCCGACGGTGGCGTCCGGGGTCGGCGCGGCGGCGACGATCAGGCGCCGCACGTCCGTCCGGCCGTCCGCCTCCAGGAGCCGGGCGGTGCGGTAGGCGGCCACCGCGCCGAAGCAGTGCCCGAACAGGACCACCGGGCCGGGCAGCTCGGCGACCTCCCGGGCGGCGGCCGCGGCGATGGCGTCGACCGAGGTGAGCGGCGCCTCGCGCAGCCGGCTCTCGCGGCCCGGCAGGCGGACGGCGCTGACCGCCGTCCACTCCGGGAGCAGGCCGGGCCAGCCGGCGAACGGGGCGGCTCCGGCGCCGGCGTGGGCGAAGCAGACCAGGTTCACCGAAGCCGTCGCGGCGGCCGGGAAGCGGACCAGCGCGGGGCGGACCGGACGGGCGGTCGCGGCGGTGGCGGTGGCGGTGGCGGCGGCGCTCATGCCGACAGCTCGATCGTGCCGCGGCGCCGCTCGCCGGCCACCGCCTGCTTGAGCAGCACGACGCCGAGGACGGTCCAGGCCAGGCCGACCAGCACCTCGCAGCCGAGGCCGCCGAGCACGGTCGGCGCCGACGCGCCCGCGAGCAGGTCGCGCAGCGCCTGTAGGCCGTGGGTGAGCGGCAGCAGCTGGGCCGCCGCGGCGACCGGCGCGGGCCAGTAGTCGACCGGTACGTTCACCCCGCAGAAGGTCATCAGGGACATGTAGCCGGTGTTGAGCGCCAGCCACTGGAGCCCGGGGCGGCGCAGCACGAGGGCGCCGACCGCGGTGCCCAGCCCGTAGGCCGAGCAGCCGGCCACGGCGAGGAACAGCGGGACGAGCAGCACCTCGGGGAAGGGCATGGACAGCCGGAAGACCAGCGCCGCGACGGCGAACACGCCGGTGCTGCTGACGATTCCGACCACCAGGCAGTAGGCGCCGCGCGCCAGGTAGCTGAGCGCGAAGTCGGCGGGCGCGGCGACCTGGAGCGCCAGGGTGCCCTGGCCGCGCTCGCGGACCGTGGTGGTGATGACCACCATGGCCTCGATGCAGACCACCACGGCCGCGTTGCCGACGGCGAGGTAGCGCACCCGGTCGTCCGAGCCGGAGAGCATGCCGATGGTGCCGAAGAACAGGACCTGGGCGATCAGTCGCAGGAACCAGCCGAACAGCCAGGTTCGCCAGGTGTAGAAGGTGGTCAGCTCACGGAAGCCGATCCGGGAAGCGGTGGTGACGACGGAGCCCCACCGGGTGAGCGCGTTCACGACAGCCCCACCGTGCCCTCCGACTTGAGACGGGTGATCATCCGGTCCACCAGGACGGTGCCGGCGGCGTAGGCGACGGCGCCCAGGAGCAGCAGCGCCGCGAGCCGCCAGCCGAAGTCCGCGACCGGCTCGGGCCGGGTGGCCGCCCGCAGCAGGTCCGCGGCCCAGGAGAGGTAGACGACCTTGCTGAGCGGCTGCAGCCAGCCGGGCAGCAGGCTGACCGGCACCAGGACGCCGCCGAGGACGTAGCACGGGTAGCCGAGCGCGTTGGCGTAGCGCCGGGCGGAGCCGGCGGTGACGAAGACGGCGGCCAGGACGGTCGCGGTGCCGAGGGTGGCGAGCGCGGTGGCCGCCACGGTGCAGACCAGGAGCCAGGGGTGGTGCACCGGCAGCGAGACGCCGAAGAAGGCGGTCGCGGTGAACCAGGACTCCGCGAAGGTCACCACGCCGAGGACGGCGATGGTGGCGACCCGGCCGGTGACCAGCCGGGTGAGCCCGGCCGGCGACCCGAGGAACAGCTCCAGGGTGCCGCCGCGCTTCTCGTCGTCGACCACCGAGCCGGCCAGGTCGAGCGAGACCAGCCACAGGCCCATCAGGGCCGGCGCCAGGACGGCGTAGGCCTCCAGGTCGGGCCGGTCGGCCTGCCGGACGGAGGACAGGAAGATCGCGGTGAAGAACGGGATGGTGGCGAAGACCAGCAGGTGGCCGGCGTTGCGGCGGAACAGCCGCAGTTGCAGCCGGGCGCCGGTGAGGATCTCGGTCATACCGTCAGCCCCCGGTCCCCGATGACGTGCAGGTAGACGTCCTCCAGGGTCGGCAGCGAGGTGCGGACCGTGGTGACGTCGGCCTCGACCAGGGCGCGCAGCACCGGCTGGACGGCGCCGGCGGCGCTGGTGGCGATCCGGATCCAGCCGTCGGGCAGATCCTCGATGCCGGCCACGCCGTCGAGTTCGGCGATGGCCCGGCGCAGCCCGGCGGGCACGTCGCGGGCGTCGACCCGCTCGTGGGCGGTGATCCACCGGCCGACCTCGGCGGGGGCCTCGGTGCCGATCACCTGGCCGCGGTCGACCAGGGTGACCCGGTCGCAGACCGCCTCGGCCTCGTGCATGTCGTGGGTGGTCAGCAGGATGGTGCGGCCCTCGGCGCGCAGTTCCCCGACCAGGCTGCGGAACTCCCGCGCGGCCACCGGGTCCATGCCGACGGTGGGCTCGTCGAGGAAGAGCAGTTCGGGGTCGCCGACCAGGCCGCGGGCCAGGTGGAGGCGCTGCTTCATGCCGCGGGACATCCGGTCCACCTGGGTGTCGGCGCGGTCGCCGAGGCCGACCCGCTCCAGCAGCGCGGTGACCTTCGCGGCGCGGTCGCGGCCGGCCACCCCGTAGAGGGCCGCCCAGTAGTCCAGGTTCTCGCGCGCGGTGAGCCGGCCGTAGAGGCCGCGTTCGCCGCCGAACACGATGCCGATCCGCCGGCGCAGGGCGCGGGCGTCGGCGGCGACGTCCAGTCCGAGCACGGTGGCCGTGCCGGCGGTGGGCAGCAGCACCGTGGAGAGGATCTTGACCAGGGTGGTCTTCCCGGCGCCGTTGGGGCCGAGCAGCCCGCGGATCTCACCGCGCTCCACGTCGAGGTCCAGGCCGCGCAGCGCGGTGACGACCTGGCCGGCCTCGCCGCGGCGGCGGCCCTTCGGGTAGGTCCGGGTCAGTCCCCGGACCTCGATCGCCCTACTCACTCTTGGTCGTCTCCTCGTGCTGTCGCGGGGTCGCCGCGGCGTGGTCGAAGTTCAGGTCCCCGCTGGGCAGGGGGAGGGAGATGCCGCCGTCCACCGGGAGGTTCACCCCGGTGATGTGCCCGGCTGCGTCGGAGCAGAGGAACAGCGCGGCGGAGGCGGAGTCCTCGGGGGTGGCGAGCCGCCGCAGCGGGGTGCGCAGCCGCTGGCGCTCGAAGGACGGCGGGTGGTCGGGCCGGCCGACCGCCATGCCGCCGACCGCGTTCTCGGTGGGCGTCGGGCCGGGGCCGAGGGCGTTCACCCGGATGCCGTACCGGCCCCACTCCGCGGCCCAGGTGGCGGTGAGGGCCACGACACCGGACTTGGCGGCGGCGGCGTGGGCGAAGTAGGGCAGGCCGCGCTGCGGGTCGGTGATCGCCACGTTGAGGATCGCGCCGCCGCTCTGCTCGATCATGTGCGGGACGACGGCGCGGGTGGTGTGGAAGGTGCCGTAGAGGTCGATCTCCACGACCGTCCGGAACGAGCGGGCGGACATCGTCTCGGCGGGCGACCAGAAGTTGGCCGCGGCGTTGTTGACCAGGACGTCGATGGTCCCGAACCGGGACACCGCGCGTGCCACGGCCGCCTTGACCGCCGCCTCGTCCCGGACGTCGCACACCACCGTGTCGTTCTCGATCCCGAGGGCGGTGAGCCGCCCGGCCGCCGCGGCGAGCCGCTCGGCGTTGCGGGAGGCGAGGACGACCTGGGCGCCGTGCAGGCCGAAGGCCCGGGCCATGGCGAAGCCGATTCCGGTGGCTCCCCCGGTGATGAGCACGGTCTGCGAGTCGTACAGGCCGGCAGTGAAATGAGGCATGACGCAGGCCCACTTCCGATCAGTTCATGACGGGTAGACATTACAAACGGTCATATTGACCAGTCAATATCTTCGGTCAAGGCGTTCCGGGCTGATTTCCGGGACGGCCGGGCGCCGCGTGGCGCCCGGCGGGCTCAGGCCGCGCCGGACCGGACCGCCCGGCCGAGGTCGCGCACGATCAGGTTCTCCAGCCGGCTGCCGCTGCCGCCCGGGGGCACCACGCTGCTGGAGAGGAAGGACACCGTCAGGTCCTGGTCGAGGTCGGCGACGACCATGCCGCAGCCGTAGGCGGTGTGCCCGGCGACCCGGGCGCCGGCCGGGGCGGAGTACCAGGCGCGGTCGGTGCACATGCCCAGGCCCCAGGCGAGGTCGAGGTCGCCGAAGTTGCGGTCGGGCAGCCCGGAGCGGTGGTCGGCGGCGAGCACGTCCACCGTCGCGCGGTCCAGGCCGAGGTCCGGCCACCGCTCGGGCGCCGCGAGGCAGTCGACCAGACGGGCCAGCTCGTTGGCCGGGCCCCAGGCGCCGGTGCCGGGCAGGTGCGGCGCGAGCACCTTCGCCGAGACCCGCCCGGTGGGCGCCTGCCGGCCGTCGACCTGCTCGAACAGGCCCACCGCGCGCGGCGGTTCGGCCGCCGGGGTGCCGGCCGCGGCGAACACCGTGCGGGTCATGCCCAGCGGCCGCAGCACCCGCTCGGCCACGTACTCGGCGTAGTCCCGGCCGGTCAGCCGCTGGACGATCTCGGCGAGCACGACCCAGGACTCCATGGCGCTGTACCAGCCGCCGCTGCCGGGTTCGCCGGTCAGCTCGACGGCGCAGGCCGCCTCGAAGGCCTCCCGGTGGCTCAGGCCCGAGTACGGGCGGTCGACGCTCTCCGGCCGGAACGGCAGCGCGTGCGACATCAGGTGGGCCAGCGTCGCCCGCTCCTTGCCGGCCACCGCGTACTCGGGGACCAGCTCGGCCAGCGGGGTGTCGGGGGCGACGGCTCCCGCCCGCAGCTGCTGCCCGATCGCGAGCGCGCCCAGCAGCTTGGTGCAGCAGATCCACGGCAGCAGGTCGTCCGTGGTCAGCGGGACGCCGGGCTCGACCTCGCCGTACGCCTCGTCCAGCAGCACCTCGCCGCGCCATGACACCTGGAGCTGGATGCCCAGGTGGGTGCCCTCCTGGATCGCCGCCAGGGCTCGGTCGCGCACATTCCCGATCGCCTTCAAAGCCTGTCCTCTCGTGGCTGTCGAATGCCTTGCGGGCGTTCACGATGCCAGCCCGGAAGAGTCTTCTCAAGGAGCTTGACAGAGTTTATTGACCATCGAGTCACATTCTGCGTATCGTTCCGGCCTGCCGGGTCGCGGAGCCGGGGCGGCCCCGCCGCAGGTTCCGCGCGGCAGGCCCCGCGCCGCACGCCCCGCGCCGCACGCCCCGACGCCATCCATCCGCTCCGACTGCGAGGACCGACATGGCCGAGTCACCCACCGACCACACCGTTCCGCTCGGCCGTACCGGCTGGCGCCTGTGGCGGGACGCGGTGCTGCGCAGTGCGGGCTTCTCGGCCGGCCGGATCCGGGCGCTGGCCGACCCCGAGCTGGCGGCCGCCGCCGACCGGGCCCTCGCCGGCACGATCGGCCCGGACGAGTACCGGCAGACCTACCGGGAGGCGACGGCGCGGCTGTCCGCGGCGGTGCGCGCCACGGCGGGCGAGCCGCGCTTCCGCGAGGCCGTCACCTGGCAGAACCGGCGCCTGGTCGCCGACTGCCTGGACAAGGCCGCCGCCGGTGAGCCGCGCAACGCGCGCGGCCGCTCCCACGAACTCACCGTCACCAGCTACCTGCAGCGGTACGCGCTGAAGAACGACACCATCGGCTTCTTCGGACCGGTCGGCTGGGCGCGCTGGGACGACCGGCCGCAGGCCATCGCCGTCGAGACCGGCGGCGGGACCGGCGGCGGGCCGGGCAACGGGGCCGGGATGCTCACCCACCGCACCGTCTACTTCGAGTCCTGGGCGATCGACACGCTCGCCCGGGCCCTCGCCGCCGACCCGGACCTCGCCCCCTGGCTGACGCCGCGCCGCTCGGCCGCCGACCGCCTCGGCGACGGCGTGCTGCACCGCGCGGGCAAGGGCGAGCAACCGCTCACCGCACGGGAGCACGCGGTGCTCGCCCGGTGCGACGGCCGCCGCACCGCCCGCGAGGTGCACGCCGCGCTGTCCGCCGAGGCGGCCGGCGCCGAGGCGGACACCCTGGCCCTGCTCGCGGACCTGCGCGAACGCGAGCTGATCACCCTCGACCTGGAGGGCCCGATCGAGGCCCGGCCGGAGCTGACCCTGCGGGCCAAGCTCGACCGGATCGACGACCCGGCGGTGCGCGCACGCGCGCTGGCCGTCCTGGACGGTCTCTGCCGCGCCCGCGACGCCGTCGCCGCGGCGGCCGGGGACGCGCAGGCGCTCGCCACCGCCATGGACGGGCTCAACGCCGCCTTCCTGAACGCCACCGGCGCGGCCGCCGAACGCCACCACGGACGCAACTACGCCGGCCGGACGCTGGTCTACGAGGACTGCGTACGGGACGTCGAGGTCCGGCTCGGCACCGAGCTGCGCGACGAACTCGCCGCCCCGCTCGGGCTGGTGCTGGACAGCGCGCGCTGGCTGGTGGGCCGGATCGCCGCCGAGTACCGCACGCTGTTCCTGGGCATGTACGACCGCTGGTCGGCCCGCAGCGGCGAGACCGCCATGCCGCTCGCCCGACTGCTGGCCGCCGCCACGCCGCACCTCTTCTACTCCGCCCGGGCACTGCCCGCCCCCGTCCGGACCGCCGTCGCCCAGCTCCAGGAGCGGTGGGCCCAGGTGCTCGGCGAGGCGGACGATCCGGGGCCGCGGCTCTTCACCAGCGAGCAGTTGGCCGAGCGGTTCGCGCGCGAGTTCCCGGCGGCGCCGCTGCCCTGGGCCGCCGCCGTCCACCACTCTCCCGACCTGATGCTCGCGGCGCCGAGTGCGGCGGACGTCGCCGAGGGGCGCTGGCTGGCCGTGCTCGGCGAACTGCACACCGCGCTCAACACCCTGGAGAGCCGGGTGTTCGTCGAGCAGCATCCCGACCCGGACCGGCTGCGCGCCGCGGACGCGGCCGACCACGCCGGCCGGCGGGTCTACCTGGTGCCGCCCAAGGACTGGCCGACCGTCACCTCCCGGCTGGCGCCGCCGTCCGCGCTGCTGTCGCCCGACTACACGTACTGGACGCTGCGTTCGCCCAGCGTCGAGCCGGCCGGCCCGGTCCTGGCGCTCGCCGACCTGTCCGTCCACCGGGAGGACGGCGCCCTGGTCGTCCGGTCGGCCGACGGCGGATTCCGCTGCGACCTGCTGGAGATGTTGGGCGAGGTCCTGTCCGGGGTGACGGTCAACAGCTTCAAGCCGTTCGCCGCGGCCGCGCACCGGCCGAGGGTGGTCGTCGACCGGCTGGTGGTCGCCCGGGAGTCCTGGGCCTTCGCGGCGGCGGATTTGACCTGGACGTCCGTGAAGGACGAGTCCGAACGATTCCTGGCCGCCCGGGCCTGGCGCGCCTCGGCAGAATTGCCGGAACGGGTTTTCTACCGTTCGCCCACCGAGGACAAGCCGGCGTTCCTCGATTTCGAGAGCCTCCCACTCGTCAACCTGTTCGCCCGCACCGTCCGCAGCGCTGCCGAACTCACCTCCGGCACCATCGGGTTGACGGAACTGCTGCCCGACCTGCCGGACACCTGGCTGCGCGACGCGGACGGCGACGGATACACCGCTGAATTCCGTGTCGTGGCCGTCGACAAGACTTTGTGACTAATCCGTTGACCATTGAGTCAAATTCTGAGTACTGTTCCCGCAACCTCACCTGAAAGGTGCCTCAGGAATGAAGCCCACTGCCGCGGTGACCGACCCGGACCGTTTCCTCAAGATCCTCGACGACCCGGCCATGCAGCTCCTGGTCCGCCTGCAGGACCAACTCCTCCACACGACGGCCGAGTTCTGGAAGGAGCGCCGCACGCTCAACCTGCACCTGCCGATCACCACCGGCTCGGTCTCCAGCCCGATGGGCCTGGGCAGCGACAGCCTGCCGGTCCAGATCGACCTGTTCGGCGAGAAGGTGTACCTGGCCGACTCGATGCAGTTCCTGCTCGAGTACGGCTGTCGAATCGCCCCCGAGGGCGCCTGGTACCTGATGCCGAGCTTCCGCGGCGAGGAGGCCGACAAGACCCACCTCAACCAGTTCTTCCACAGCGAGGCCGAGATCATCGGCGGCCTCACCGACGTCCAGGAGGTCGTCGGCCAGTACACCCGCACCCTGGCCCGCGCCGCGCTGCGCGAGTTCGAGAGCGAGCTGGCCGCGGTGGCCGGCACCGTCGACCACATCGTCCGGATGGCCGAGACCGAGGTCATCCCGCAGCTCACCGTCGACGAGGCCGTCGAGCACCTGGGCAACGACCCGGAGTGCGTGCGCCACGACCCGGCCGGCTTCCGCACCATCACCCGGGCCGGCGAGCGCCGGCTCATGGACGAGATCAGCCCGGTGCTGTGGCTGAGCCACTTCGACCACCTGTCCGTCCCCTTCTACCAGGCCTACGAGCCCGGCACGGACAAGGCCCGCTGCGCCGACCTGCTGCTCGGCATCGGCGAGGTCGTCGGCGCCGGCGAGCGGCACGTCGACGGCGAGCAGACCCGCAAGGCGCTCGCCCACCACGAGGTCGCCGAGGAGGAGTACGACTGGTACGTCCGGATGAAGTCCGAGCGCCCGATGCTCACCTCCGGCTTCGGCCTCGGCGTCGAGCGCTGGCTGATGTGGCTGCTGCGCCACGACGACATCCGCGACCTCCAGCTGGTGCCCCGCCTCAACGGCCTCACCCTGGCTCCCTAGTCGTGGCCGGGTCCGTTCTCGTGGCCCCCGCCCGCAGAGCGGGGGCCGACGGCGACACCGCGTCCACCACGGCGCTGCGGCGGCGGATCGCGGACGGCTTCGTGGCCGCCCACCCGCAGGCCCGGCAGGTTCCGGCGGTGCGCATCACCTCCGGCGCGGACCGCTCGGTCCACCTCGTCGGATCGTCGATCAGCGCGTTGAAGCCCTGGATCCCCGGGGGCATTCCGGACGGCGGGATCCTGGCGGTCCAGCCCGCCGTCCGGACGCAGAACCTCAGGACGCTCGGCGACTGCGTCACCCCGTTCGGCTGGGGCGGCCACTTCACCAACTTCTCGATCGTGCTCCCGGCCGGTTCCGGCACGGCCCCGGCCGAGCGCACGCTGGCCTTCTTCCTCGACCACTGCGGGTTCGCCCCCGCGGACGTGCTGGTCCGGGCCAGCCGGGAACACGCCGGCCTGTTCCCGGCGGTCGGGGTGTTCGCGGAGCACGTCCGGGTGGAGTGGGACAGCCGGGAGCCGCGCTACTACACGCACACCGTCGGCATCCCCGGCGTCCACGGCGTGAACTTCAACGTCGCGCTGCGCCACCCGGTGACCGGCGAGTACGACGACGTCGGCAACTACATCGACTTCGTGCCCGCCGGCACACCGGACACCGCACCGGACACCGCACCGATCACCGAGCCGTTCACCGAGGTCGGCTTCGGCGACACCACCATCCTGCGGGCCCAGCTCGGCCTCGACCACGTCCTGGACGCCTTCCCGTTCCCGGCCGGGCCGACCGACGACCGCTGGACCAACCGCCACCTCCAGGACGCCTTCCTGGTCTCGGCGGTGCTCTGGAACGAGGGACTGCGGCCGTGCAACCGGGACGCCAGGACCAAGCTCCTGCGCAAGTACCTGGAGGCCTGCCGCGCCGCCGTGACCCGGTCCGGCCTGGGCCGGTCGGAGCTCCGCGCCTGGCTGGCCGGCCTCTACGCGGCGGAGGGCTTCGCGCCGGCCGACCTCGACGGCATCTGGTCAGAACACCTGGAGGACAACCTGTGGACCTGAAGCACGACACCCCGACGCACGACACCCAGACCCACGACGCCGCGCCGAACGACGCCGCGCCGAACGACACCGCCGCGCGGTCCCGCACGTACAAGAACGTCGCGGCCGTCTACGACCTCGTCTACGAGACCCGCACCGAGGACGTGGAGTTCTACGTCGAGCAGGTCGTCAAGGCCGCACCGCGCCGGCTGGCGGAGTTCGGCTGCGGGACCGGACGGGTCACCCTGAAGCTGGCCGAGCGCCTGCCCGACACCCGGATCGTCGCGGTGGACATGGACGCCGACGAGGTCGAGGTCCTGGCGGACAGCCTGCGCGCCCGGGGCATCGACACGGTCGAGACCCACTGCGGGCTGATCCAGGACTTCGAGGCCGAAGGCCTGGACATGGCGATCGCCCCCTTCCGGGTGTTCCAGCACGTCACCGACCCGGCCGAGTTCGAGGCCTGCCTGACCCGGGTCGCGCGCAGCCTGCGGCCGGGCGGCGTCTTCGTCTTCGACCTGTTCAACCCCTCGGTTCCGCTGCTCGCCAAGACCGGCCGGATCGTCTCCCAGGTCTTCGAGGACGGCGACGGCAACCGGATCGAGCGCGTGGTCGACGTCAACGAGCGCGACCACTTCCGGCAGACCCAGTTCGTCGAGGAGGACTACACGGTCACCACGCCCGAGGGCGAGTCCTACGACCTGCACTGGCACTACCACACCCGCTACTACTTCCTCGGCGAAGTGGTTCCGCTCGTCGAGCGCGCGGGCTTCGAGGTGGTCCGGATCGACTCGGACTACCGGGGCACCCCCTTCGGCGAGGGCGAGTACCCGGGCGACCTCGTGTTCCACCTCGTCCGCAAGTAGCGGCGAGCAGCGGCGAGCCCGCACCCAACGACAAGTCAAGCCACCGCGACGGAGTCACAGAACAATGGCTGAAGCACCGGTCCTGGAGCAGGACCCCCACCTCCCCCTCTCCGTGGAAGCCGACGCTTCCCCCTTCGCCCTGCTCCAGGGCGAGGCTCGCACCGTCGGCCGTCCGGGCACGGTCGTCGCGGTCGAAGCGGCCGGCCGGACCGAGCCGCTGCGGCAGCCGTTCGCCGAGGCGGGCGAGGCCCGGGTGCTGACCGCCGGGAGCGCGGCCGGCCTGCGGGTGCTGCGGGCCACCGCGGCCCTGGTCCTGGCGATGGCCGTCCGGGAGGAGTTCCCGGACGCGCTGCCGGCCGGCTCGGGCCTGACCGAGGACGGCTTCCACGTCGACTTCGCCGACCTGGCGCCGGTCACCCCCGAGGTGCTCAAGCGGCTCGACAAGCGGATGCGCCGGATCACCAGGCGCCGTCTGCCGATCGACGCGCTCCGGCTCGCCTCCGCCGAGGAGGCCGCCGGGGCCGCCGACGGCAACCGCTTCCTGCGGGAGATCGCCGAGGAGGCGTTCGGCCAGGACGAGCCCGGCCGGGACGCCCCGGGCGCGTTCCGCCAGTCGGTCGGCCCGCAGGGCGCCGAGCCGCTGTGGACCGGGATCGGCACCGAGGTGACCGCCCCCGACACCGGCTACCTGACCGCCTTCGAGCTGGAGTCCTCGTCCGCCGTCTACTGGCGGGGCGACGAGGCCAACGAGAGCCTCCAGCGGATCAAGGGCACCGCCTGGGCGGACGAGGAGGCCCTGGCCCGTCACCGCGCCTTCCTGGAGGAGGCCGCGCGCCGGGACCACCGCCGGCTCGGCTCCGAGATGGAGCTGTTCACCTTCGCCGACGAGATCGGCCCGGGCCTGCCGATCCTGCTGCCGAACGGCGCCGCGATCCGCGACGAGATGCAGCGCTACTCGCTCGACAAGCACCGCCGGTCCGGCTACACGCTGATCAACACCCCGTTCATCGCCAAGGAGGAGCTGTTCCTGCGCTCCGGGCACCTGCCGTACTACGCCGACGGCATGTTCCCCGGCATGGCGGTGGACGGCAGCGAGTACTACCTCAAGGCCATGAACTGCCCGATGCACGCGGTGGTGTTCAAGAACCGCGGCCGCTCCTACAAGGAACTGCCGCTGCGGCTCTTCGAGTTCGGCTCGGTGCACCGGTACGAGCGCTCGGGCACCCTGCACGGCCTCACCCGGGTGCGGAACATGACCCAGGACGACGCCCACATCTTCTGCACCCAGGAGCAGATCCAGGAGGAGCTGAAGACGGTCCTCGCCTTCGTGCTCGACCTGCTGCGCGACTTCGGCCTGCGCGACTTCTACCTGGAGCTCTCCACCCGCGACGACTCGGACAAGTTCATCGGCAGCGAGGAGGACTGGGCGAACGCCACCGCCGCCCTGGTCGCCGCCGCCGACTCGACCGGTCTGGAGCTCGTGCCGGACCCGGGCGGCGCGGCGTTCTACGGCCCCAAGATCAGCGTCCAGGTGCGCGACTCCCTGGGCCGCAACTGGCAGATGTCGACCATTCAGCTGGACTTCCAGACCCCGGCCCGGTTCGAGCTGTCCTACCAGGCCGCGGACGGCTCCCGGGTCCGCCCGGTGATGATCCACCGCGCCCTGTTCGGCTCCCTCGAGCGCTTCCTCGGCGTGCTCATCGAGCACTACGGCGGCCAGTTCCCGGCCTGGATGGCCCCCGTCCACGTGGCAGGCGTGCCGGTGCGCGCCGACGCCGAGGCAGGCCACACCCAGTACCTGGCGGACTTCCTCGACGGCCTGCGGGACGCCGGCGTCCGCTCCCAGCTGGACGCGTCCAGCGACCGCCTGCCGAAGAAGATCCTCAACGCCCAGCGCCTGCGGGCCCCCTTCGTCGTGGTCGCCGGCGACCGGGACGTGGCCGCCGGGACGGCGTCGCTGCGGTTCCGGGACGGCTCGCAGGAGTCGGACGTCCCGCTCGCGGAGATCGCGGACCGGATCCTCGCCACCATCGCCTCCCGGGAGACCGACAGCCCCACCGCCGTCGTGCGGCCGAGCAGCGACGGGTGACATGCGGGACGTCACCTTTCCACCGCCGTTGGCGCGCGGCGACCGGATCCTGGTGGTGTCGCTGTCCTCCAACACGGCGTCCCGGTTCGGCCAACGGCTGCGCCGGGGCGTCCGGGAGCTGGAGCGCAGCGGGTTCGAGGTCCGGCTGGGCGCCCACGTCAGTGACAGCCGCCAGCCCGGCCTGGAGACCGTCGCCACCCGGCTCGCCGACCTCCACCACGGGTTCGCCGACCCGGGCGTCACCGCGATCGTGTCGGCGATCGGCGGCTGGGCCTCGCACCAACTGCTGGACTCCGTCGACCTGGAGCTGGTCCGGGCCAACCCGAAGTGGTTCATCGGCTACAGCGACACCAGCTCCTTCCACCTGCTGCTGAGCGAACGGGCCGGGCTGGCCAGCGTCTACGGTCCGGCCGTGCTCCCGCAGTTCGGCGAGTTCGGGGGCGTGCGCCAGTACGCGCTGGACTCGCTGCTGCAGGCGACCAGGCGTGAGGCGTACGAGGCGTCCTGGGCCGACACCCGGGTCGACGAACGGCTGCGCTGGGAGACCGAGGACGGCGTGCGGCGGGCCGAGGTGCGGGCCCCTGCCCCCGTCGTGATCAGGGAGGGGGTCGGGCGCGGCGAGGTCCTGGCGCTCAACCTGGAGACGCTGATGTCGCACGCCGGGACGCGGTACTGGCCCCGGCTCTCCGGGCGCATCCTGCTGGTCGAGATCTCCGACAGCGCTCTCGAATGGCAGGCCCTGCGGCTGGTGCACCAGTTGAGCCAGCAGGAGGAGTTCGGCCACCTCCGCGGCCTCGCCCTCGGGCGGATCCCGCGGGGCATCGGGATCGACGCCGGGACGATCCTCAAGCGGCTGCGCGAGGTGACCGGCCCGCTGGCGATCCCGGTGGTGGCCGACCTCCCGTTCGGCCACGTCGACCCCATCATGTCGATCGCCCTGCGCCGGACCGCCGAACTGACGGCGGAGGCCG
Organism: Kitasatospora sp. NPDC029367; assembly: GCF_055569135.1. Lineage (NCBI taxonomy): Bacteria > Bacillati > Actinomycetota > Actinomycetes > Kitasatosporales > Streptomycetaceae > Kitasatospora > Kitasatospora sp. NPDC029367. The sequence goes on along the minus strand of NZ_JBVHYH010000026.1, from coordinate 21,334 downwards.
GCGGCCGGGTGTCCCTGCGCTTCGACGCCCTCGGGGACCCGCTCGCGGACTCCCCCGCCGACCGTCCCGCCGACCGTCCCGGGGACGGCGCCCGGGGCGTCCCCGCGGCCCGGCCGGAAGCAGCAGCACAGCCAGAAAGGTTCGCCCACCCCATGTCCGGAACCCCGCGCCCGCCCGCCCACGGGCACGGCCCCGCCCCGGCGGAGCCCGCCGAGGCCCGCTGCCCCGCCCACGGCGACGTCGACGGCCTGCTCACCACCGACCCGTACCGGGCCTACTCGATGCTGTGGGCCGCCGGCGAGGCCGCCACCTGGCACGAGCCGACCCGCTCCTGGTACGTCACCGATCCGGTGCACGTGCGGGAGATGCTGACCGACCGCCGCTTCGTCGCCCGCGGCGCCTCCCCGCTGGAGCCCGCGCTGGTCGGCGCCCCGGGGGCGGAGGCCGTCGAGGAGTTGGAGGCCTTCCTCGGCTGCTGGCCGGTGTTCTCGGACGCACCCGTCCAGCGCACCGCCAGCCAGGCGCTGCGCCGGTCCTTCTCCCGGGCCCGCGCCGAGCAGCTGCGGCCGGCCTTCCGCACCGCCTTCGCCGGGATCGTCGAGCGGGCCGACCGCCACCGGCCGGTCGCCACCTTCGCCCGGCCGGTGAGCGAGGCGATGCTCTCGCTGCTGCTCGGGCTGACCGCCGACGAGGTCGACCTGCTCCGCTCGATGACCGCGGCGACCATCGGCTACCTCTCCAACGACGGCCAGGACGTCGCAATGGCCCGCGCCGCCCTGGACCGGATCGGCGAACTGGAGGAGTGGCTGGCCGAGCGCGGCAGCCGGGGCGGGCAGGACTGGCTGCTGACCGAGCTGGACGCGGCCGGGGTGGAGCTGTCCCGGCGCGAACTGGCCGCCGTCTACATGCAGGTCGTCACCGGCGCCCTCGATCCCACCTCGCACGCGCTGATCGGCGCGCTGCGGTTCGTCCGGCACTCGCCGCAGGCCCGGGCGCTGGCCGCCGCCGGGGACTTCGCCGCCCTGGTCGAGCTGTGCCTGGGCCACGACACCGGTTTCCACTTCGCGCCCCGCCGTTCCGGCTGCCCGATCGCCTTCCACGGGCGGGAGATCGGGGCGGGGGAACGCGTGGTGGGCGTCCTGGCCTGGGCCGCCTCGGTCGAAGCCGGCAACGACGGCGGGACGGCGCCCGGCACCCCGCGCGGCTCCGGCACCTCGCTGGCCTTCGGCCACGGGCGGCACTTCTGCCTCGGGGCCGGCATCGCCCAGGTGGCCATGGAGGAGGCACTGCGGGCCGCCCTCGCCCTCCCCGCCGCGGCCGGGTTCGACGTCGACGCCGTCGAACGGCTCCCCGCGCTCGGCGCCTCCCTCTACCGCGACCCGGCGGCGGAGGTGTCGCCGGAGGCGTGACGGCCCCGGCGGGCGACCGCCCCGGGAGCTGTGGGACCGTGGTCGGATGCAACCTGATCCGATCGACCAAGCGCGGCGCCTCGTCCGGGACCGCTTCCCCGGGGCGCTCGCCGTGGTCCTGGCGGGATCCACCGTCTCGGGCCGGGCGGGCGCGACCAGCGACCTGGACCTCGCGGTCCTGGTGCCCAGCGGCGGCGAGACCTACCGGGAGACGCTCCGCTTCGAGGGCCGGGTCGTGGAACTGTTCGTCCACACCCGGGCCGGCCTGCGCGACCTCTTCGCGGTGGACGTCGCCACCCGCCGGGCCGTCCTGCAGAGCATGTACGCCACCGGCCTGGTGCTGGTCGACGTGGACGGGGAGGCGGGCCGGGCCCGCGCGCTGGCGGAGGAGGACCTGCGCCAGGGCCCGCCCGCGCTCGAACCGGACACCGTGGAGACCAAGCGCTACGGCCTGACGGACGCGCTGGACGACCTGTGCGACGCCACCGACCCGGCCGAACTGCTGTTCATCGCAGGCGTGGTGGTCAACACCGCCGCCGACCTGCTGTGCGACCACCACCGGGCCTGGACGGGCAGCGGCAAGTGGCTGCCCCGGCGCCTCCTGGAGGCCGACCCGGTGCGCGGCGCCGCCCTGCTCGACGCCTACACCCGGCTGGCCGCCACCCGGGATCCGGCAGCCCTGGTCGAGGCCGGCACGGAGGTCCTGGACCTCGCCGGCGGCCCGCTCCGCGAGGGCTACCACCGCGCCTGGCAGGGCGTCATCGATTCCGTCGCCGTGGGCGTCGGCCGCTGAGCACCCACGTCCCCCGAAGCACGACGAAGGGCGTCCTCCCCTGTGGGAGGGCGCCCTTCGTCGTGATCGGAGACTTCGCCCGGGGTGGGCCACGGCGGCCGTCAGGACGGGTGCGGTCGGGGGAGGCGCTAATCTGTGCGCCGCACCTTTATCTGATCATGCGTTAAACGGGGGTTCTTTCGTCATGTCTGCATCCAGGAGTCTGCTCGTCGCCGCTCTGGTCGCCACCGCCGCGCTGGGCCTTGCCGCCTGCGGCCCGGACGACCCGTCGACCCAGGGGGCCGGCGCCGCCGCCACGACCGCCCCGGCCACCGGTGGGGAGGGCTCGCCCACCGCGGCCCCGGCGACCGGGACGGGCAAGCCCGCCCCGACCGGCAAGCCCACCGACGGCGGCCCGGAGGGCTTCTGCACCAGCGCCCCGCTGCCCGCCGGGCAGAAGTGGGTCGACGTGGCGAAGGGCACCACCGCGACGGCCCTGGTCTACAAGGAGACCAAGGACGCCTGCGGTGTGAACGACGTCGCCCACGAGCCCGTCGGCGCCGACAGGACCGCGCAGTTCGCGCCCAACGCCAAGGGCCACCTCAAGTCGGTCGTGGCCGCGCCGAAGGACGTCAACGCGGCCGACCTGGCCAAGCACATCAACGAGTGCATCGCCACGCCGGGCAACCAGAAGGGCTCCTACCCCTGTTCGAGCGGCGACTACAAGGTCGCCTTCGACGCCTCCGGCAAGGTCGTCGAGATGTGGGAGCGTCCCAGCTCCTGAGGTGACGCCGTGCACGGCGCCGGGCCGCTCACTTGATGGTGAACGACTCGGCGCCGTTGGCGCATCCGAGCTTCCCGGCCGCCTTCCGGGCGAAGCCGGTCAGCAACGCGTCGCGGCGGTCCGGGGCGGGGAGGTCGGCCTGGGGGAACTGCCTGTCGGGCCGGAGGGCGGCCCAGTACAGCTCGGCCTTGCCGTTCAGGGTGCAGGTGAAGGTGGCTTCCCCGGGGGCGGTCACGGTGGCCTCATCGGTGTTGAACGCGTAGGCGAGCACCCGCCGTTCACCCTGCCCCTGGACCGAGCAGCGCAGGCGCGGCTTGAGGTCCGTGGTCCCGGTGCGGAAGTCGGTGTCGACGAAGACCCGGGGGGTGGCGCCCAGCAGCGCGGCGAGACCCGGGTCGTCGAGGGTGCCCTCGCACTCCCCGTGCGACAGGGAGACGGCCGGCGGCCGGTACTCCGTGCGGTCGAGGTACACGTGCCAGCCGAGCAGCCCGCCGCCGAGCACTACCAGCGTCGTCGCGCCCACGGTCAGGGTCCTGATGTGCTTCACCGGCAGACTCCCTTCGACTGGCTCGCAAACGCGGCCAGGGCGACCTGTTCGAGATCGACCTGCCGGTTTCCGTCGGTGCGGGCGGCCTCACCGGCGGTGAGCGACAGCACGACGTAGCCGAACGCGGGCGGCTCGGTGGGCGGACAGGTCCGGGCCAGGGTGGCGGTGCCGGTCCAGGACGCGGACGGGCCGTCCTGGGTGAAGGCGTGCGCGTCCGGGTGCTGGGCCGCTTCGGGCGGGAGCACGGGTGATCCGCCGAAGTGGGCGGCAGTGACGGTGAGGGCGGCGCGTCCGTCCACCCTGACCGTGCACGACACCGGGCCGTCCGGGGGGCCGTCGGTCGTCTCCTCCACGTCCTGCCTGCCCTCCGGCAGCAGCCGCCCCAGCGGGGTGTCCTTCCCGGTGGGCGCCCCGCACAGGTGCGCTGCCCGACCGGGCTTCTCGACCGGCTGGTGCCCGCGCCAGTCCAGGTAGCCGACCGTCCCGGCGGCCGCCACCAGCACCGCGAGCGCGGCGGGCAGCGGCCATCGGCGGCCCGTGGACCGGTTCACGAGCTGCCCTTCGAGTTGACGTTGCTGTTGTTCGAGACACCGGCGGCGTAACCCGTGAGCAGGTTGTCGGTGGCGTCCGCCGAGATGCGGTCGAGGTCCGCCTTGCTGAGCCCGGAGGTCTGGCTGGCGTCCGCGATCGCCTGCTGAATGCTCTGTGCCGCGTACTGCTGGGCTTCGGAGGAGTAGTTGCGGGCCTCCTGGCGGCCGTCCTCGGTGGTGTCCCGCTGGTTGGCCTCGATCACGCTGTCGGCGATCGAGTCGACCAACTGGCCCGACAGCTCGCTGCCGAGCGGAATCTTCTCCGTCACCTTGCCGATGGTGGCGTTGAAGGCTTCCTTGGCATAGCCGACGTTCTTCTCCAGGGCGTCGTTGTACGCCTTGTCGTCGGCCGCGTGCTGGTTGTGGACCTCGTCGATCCGGGCCTCGTTGAGGATGCCGTTGACGATCCCGCCGGCGAAGGCGTCGTGCCTGATGTCCGCATCCAGCCGGGGGAAGTCGGTCGAGCCGTCCAGGTGGCCGCGGACGAGGGCGGTGGTGTACGCCTGGTCGGCGTTGACCACCGAGCCGTATGCCTCCGGGTCCCGCCCGAGGGCGTCCAGCAGCCCGTGCACCGCAGCGCCGTTGAGGTGCGCCGGGGCGCCGTTGACGGGCAGGACATCGCTGTGCACCACCGAGTTCTGCACGTCGCCGATGTACTCGGCGGTCATGTGGCCCAGGCTCGTCCGCATGGTGGAGAACTTGCCGTCGCCCTTGATGTCGTCCAGCGCCCCGTTGTCGCCGTGGGTGCCGAAGGTGTCCACCACCCGCTGCATCAGGTTGGCCTGGTCGGCGGTGTGCGGCTTCGGCGGGACGTCCGCCGGGACGTCGTACGGGTGGCCGGTGGTGGCCGCCTCCAGGGCGTGGCCGAAGGCGGTGGGCCCGGCGTGCCTGCTCTGGTCCAGGGCGTTCGGGTCGCGCAGGGAGTTGGTGTCCGGGAGCCAGTCCTTGTCGTGCGAGTAGTAGGTGAGGTAGTCGGCGGGCTTGGCCTTGCCGCCCGGGTTGACCGTGCCGTCCTCGTTGTACGCGGTGGGCTGTTCGGTGAAGAACTGGGTCGCCGCGGCCGGGCTGTGGGCGAGGGCCTGCATCACCGCGGTGGTGGGCTGGAAGCCGAGGCCGCCGTCACCGCCGAGCAGGTTGAAGCCGTGCACCCGGTCGGCGACCGCCTGCGGCGGGGCGGGCCAGTACTTCTCCCGGTTGGTGTCGAGCTGGGTGACGTGCTGGGCGATCGGGTCGATGAAGTGCGGGTCGTAGTTGCCGCTCATCAGGATGCCGGAGAGGACCTGGTAGCCGTACGGCTGGTAGTCCAGGCCGGAGGCCCGGTAGGGCTTGTCCCAGACCGGCTGGGCGCCGGCCTTGCGCAGGGCGGCGGCCCATTCGTCGGACAGGTGCGGCTGGTTGCTCTGCCGGGTGGCGGTGGCCAGGTTGAGCCCGAGGTTCTTCTGGAGGTCCTGGTAGGCCTTCCAGCGCGGGTCCTTGGGGTCGCGGTAGTGGCCCGGGTCGCCGACCATGCTGTTCCAGGACTTGATCAGGCCGTCCGGGCCGATGTCCTGGTAGAACTTGGTGGCGAACTTCGGGTCGTCCTGGTGCGAGGACAGCAGCGAGTTGAGCTCGGTGAGCTCGGCGTCGCTGATGTCGCCGCCCTTGCGGGCGAGTTGGGCGGCGCGGGTGCCGTCGGCCTCGGGGCCGCCGCCGATGGCCTTGCCGTTGAAGGAGTGGTCCTTGTCGGTGCCGGAGTCGGAGGTCAGCGCGTAGGCGATCCGCTCGTCGGCGGCGGTGGCCTCGGCGACGGCGGCGTCGATCGCGGCGCGGGCGGCGTCGGCCTTGCCGCGCCACTCCTTCTGGTAGTCCTTGAGGCCGTCCGGGTCGTGCCGGGTGGCGGAGTCGGCCGGGGGCCAGGAGACGGTGCCGTCGGAGCCGACGGTGAGTCCGGCGGTCCGGGCGTCCTGGACGGCCTTGTCCAGCTTGGTCCTGGCGGCCTTGAACTCGGTCGCGGCGTCGCCGAAGATCGAGGCCAGCGCGTTCGCCTCGGTGGTGGCGTCGGTCAACTGGTCGTTGGTGCGCTTGAGCCCGGGTCTCGCCTGGTCGGCCGCGTTGCCGACCCAGCATTCGGAGTTGACCTGGGCGATCACCGTGTTGTTCCAGTCGTCGTCCATCGACTTGAGCTTCTGGGCGACGGTGGTCCAGGCGGTCGCGGCGGCGTCGAGGGAGCCGAAGTCGGCGGTGCTGAGTTCGTGGAAGTCGACCATGTCCCGGTCCTCCTCAGGCGCCCAGGTCGTGCTGGACGGTCTGCTCGTGCTGCTGGTAGGTGGTGGCGCTGGTGCGCAGCGCCTGGGTGGTCTGTCCGATGGTCTGGCCGAGGGCGGCCACGCACTGGTCCCAGGTGTCGGCGGCGCTCTTGGCGGCCTTGCCGGTGCTCCAGTTGGCGAGCGAGGTGCTGACCTTGGCGGTGGCCTCGTCGGCGCCGCGCCCGTCGGTGTTCAGCCGGGCGTGGATCTGGTCGGAGTTGGTGGCGGCGGTGCCCAGCGCGTTGGCGTCGACGGTGAAGCCGCCGCCTCCGCCGCCGTCCCCGGCCTGCGACTTCGCCGAGTTGAGCTGGGTGCGGGCGGCCTCCTGCGCACGGGCCCGGTCGGTCAGGTTGCCGTCGGCGTCGTAGGCCCACGGATTCATCATCCGGTCGAACTCGGTTGCCCGGTCGGACATCTGGTCCGTCCTCCTTCGGTGTCCACGCGGTGCGCGGCACCTTCGCTGGTGACGCTGCTCGCTAAGAATCCGACAAGATTACAAGTGACCTCCAAGGGCCGTCCTTTACCCGACCCTTAGGGGAGAGCGGTCCCGGCGTCATACCGCAGCAGCAGAAGGCCCCGCGAAGCCTCGTCATTCCAGCTCATGCCCCCTGCGGCGCGGGAACGTTACGTTGAGGGCGTGTCCACTGCTGTCATCAAGACCGAGGGCCTCACCAAGAGGTTCCCCCGGGTCACCGCGCTCGACCAGCTGACCGTCGAGGTGCGGCCCGGGGTCGTCGGGCTGGTCGGGGCCAACGGGGCGGGCAAGTCCACCCTGATCAAGATCCTGCTCGGGCTCGCCCCGGCGACGTCCGGCCGCGGCGAGGTGCTCGGCCTGGACATCGCCACTCGGGGCTCGGAGATCCGCGAGCAGGTCGGCTACATGCCCGAGCACGACTGCCTGCCACCGGACGTCTCGGCGACGGAGTTCGTGGTGCACATGGCGCGGATGGCGGGGCTGCCCGCGACCGCCGCGCGGGAGCGCACCGCGGACACGCTGCGGCACGTGGGCCTGTACGAGGAGCGGTACCGCCCGATGGGCGGCTACTCGACCGGCATGAAGCAGCGGGTGAAGCTGGCCCAGGCGCTGGTGCACGACCCGAAGCTGGTGCTGCTGGACGAGCCGACGAACGGTCTGGACCCGGCCGGCCGGGACGAGATGCTCGCCCTGATCCGCCGGGTGCACACCGACTTCGGCATCTCGGTGCTGGTCACCACCCACCTGCTCGGCGAGCTGGAGCGGACCTGCGACCACCTGGTGGTGATCGACGGCGGCAAGCTGCTGCGCTCCTCCTCCACGGCCTCCTTCACCGAGGCGACCGCCGTCCTCGCGGTGGAGGTCACCGACTTCCCGCAGGACGCCGCCGCCGAGCCCGGCGCCACCGTCCGGGAGCGGCTCGCCGCCGGCGGGCTGGACGTCCGGGCGGAGGGCTCGCACCTGCTGCTGGTCCGGCTGGACGGCGAGTCCACCTACGACACCATCCGCGACACGGTCGCCGAACTCGGCCTCGGCCTGGTCCGCCTGGAGCAGCGCCGGCACCGGGTCGCGGAACTCTTCACCGACCACGACGAAGCCGACGCCCCGGAGTACGACGCGTACCACGGCGGCGCCGACCGGAGCACCAGGGGAGGGACGGACGATGCCGCAGCCTCCTGACACCAGGCCCGCCGACACCGGTGTCATCCACGACATCGGCTACCGCGGCTACACCGGTCCGCGCCTCGGCCGCGCCTACGCCACCCGCTCGCTCTTCGCCCAGAGCCTGCGCGCCGCCTACGGCCTGGGCCGTTCCGGCAAGTCCAAGGTGCTGCCGATGCTGCTGCTGGGCGTGGTCACCGTCCCGGCGATGATCTTCGTCGCGGGCGCGGTCTACCTCAAGCGGGACGAACTCCCGGTCGAGTACGCCGGCTACCTCTCCAGCCTCGGCCTGGTGGTGTCGATCTTCCTCGCCGCCCAGACGCCGGTGCTGCTCTCCCGGGACCTCCGCCACCACACCGTCCCGCTGTACTTCTCCCGACCGATCACCCGCGCCGACTACGTCCGGGCCAAGTTCGGCGCCATGGCCTGCGCCCAGTTCCTGCTGATGGCAGCCCCGTTGCTGGTGCTGTACGCGGGCGCGCTGCTCGCCGGGATGGACTTCGGGCACAACACCGGCCAGTTCCTCTACGGCCTGGTGGCGGCCGTGCTCTACGCCCTGGTGCCGACCTCGGTGGCCCTGGTGATCGCCGCCAGCACCCCGCGCCGGGGCTTCGGGGTGGCCGCCATCATGGGCTACCTGGTGGTGAGTTCGACCCTCGCCGCGGTCGTGGTCGGCATCAGCAACCCCGGCCCGGGCGGCTCGGACGCGGCCCAGTGGACCTCGCTGATCTCGCCGAACGGCCTGGTGGAGGCGCTGGTCAACGAGGTGTTCGACCTCGGGTCCGGGATCGACCGCCGGCACGCCCCGGGGGCGCTCGGCACCCTGGTGTTCGCACTCGTCGCCGTCGCGATGGTGGCCGGCTCCTACCGCCTCCTGCTGCGCCGCTACGAGAAGGTCTGAGAGGGCGGCATGGCCACCATCACCATCGACAAGGTCTCCCGCTGGTTCGGGAACGTGGTCGCGGTCAACGACATCTCGATGTCGATCGGCCCCGGCGTCACCGGCCTGCTCGGGCCGAACGGCGCGGGCAAGTCCACCCTCATCCACATGATGAGCGGCTTCCTCGCCCCCTCCAGCGGCGCGGTCACCCTGGACGGCGCGCAGATCTGGCGCAACCAGCAGGTGTACCGGCAGATCGGCCTGGTGCCCGAGCGGGAGTCGATGTACGACTACCTGACCGGTTGGGAGTTCGTCCTCGCCAACGCCGAACTGCACGGCCTGCCCCAGCCCGGCGCCGCCGCCCGGCGCGCCCTCGACCTGGTCGAGATGGCGCCCGCCAAGGACCGCCGCACCGGGACGTACTCCAAGGGCATGAAGCAGCGGGTCAAGATGGCCTCGGCGCTGGTCCACGACCCGGCCGTGCTGCTGCTGGACGAGCCCTTCAACGGCATGGACCCGCGCCAGCGGCTCCAGCTGATGGAGCTGCTGCGCCGCTTCGGCGCGGACGGCCGGACGGTGCTGTTCTCCTCCCACATCCTGGAGGAGGTCGAGCAACTGGCCCGGCACATCGAGGTGGTGGTGGCCGGACGGCACGCCGCCTCGGGCGACTTCCGGCGGATCCGGCGGCTGATGACCGACCGGCCGCACCGCTACCTGGTCCGCTCCAGCGACGACCGCCGGCTCGCCGCCGCACTGATCGCCGACGGCTCGACCACCGGCATCGAGGTGGACGAGCGGGAACGGGCGCTGCGGATCGAGGCGGTGAACTTCCAGGGCTTCACCACCCTGCTGCCCAGGGTCGCCCGGGAGGCCGGCATCCGGCTGTACACCGTGTCCCCGGCGGACGAGTCGCTGGAGAGCGTCTTCTCCTACCTGGTCTCGGCATGACCCCCGGCCCCACCCGCGCCACCCACCGGACCCAGGAAGGGGTCGACCGACCATGAACCCGACCGTTGCCAGGCTGACCCTGCGCGGCCTGCTCGGCCGCCGCCGCGGCGCGCTGCTGCTGGTGGCCCCGGCGCTGCTGCTGATCGTCGCGGCGATCGCCGCCGGGTCGAGCGGCGACGCGCACGGCCTGACCGTCAAGATCCTCGGCCAGCTGGACCTCGGCACCCTGCTGCCGATCCTCGGCCTGGTGATCGGCACCGGGGTGATCGCCACCGAGATCGACGACGGCTCGATCGTCTACCTGCTGGCCAAGCCGCTGCCGCGCCGGCAGATCATCACCACCAAGCTGGCCGTCGCGATCGGCACCACCTGGGTGTTCTCGGCCGTCCCGACGCTGCTCGCCGGGCTGCTGCTGTACGGGACGAAGGACGGCGTGGCGCTCGGCTACACCGTCGCGGTGCTGGTCGCCGGGGCCGTGTACAGCGCGCTGTTCCTGCTGCTCGGCGTGGTCACCCGGCACGCGGTGGTGGCCGGGCTGGCCTACGCGCTGATCTGGGAGTCGCTGATCGGCAACTTCGTCGAGGGCGCCCGCACGCTGAGCGTCCAGCAGTGGGGCCGGGCGGTCGCCGAGGCGGTCGCGGGGGACAACGCGATCGGCGCCGACGTGTCGCTCGGGGCGGCCGTCCCGCTGCTGCTGGTGGTCGCCGTCGGGGCGACCGTGCTGGCCTCGGTGAAGCTGGCCGGGCTGACCCTGGCCGCCGAGGAGTAGGCCGCGCCCCGCGCAGCAGGGCCCGGACTCCCACGGAGTCCGGGCCCGGCCGGCGTTCCGCGGCCGTCCTACAGCGTCCGGTTCCGTCCGGCGCCGAAGCCGGCCGCGCCGACCACCAGGACCAGCACCAGCATCAGCACCAGGGTGGCCTCCCAGCCGCCGGTGAGCTGGTGCAGCGCCCCGGCGCCGACCGGGCCGGCCGCCGCGACCAGGTAGCCGATCGCCTGGGACATGCCGCCCAGCTGGGCGGCGCCGGCCGCGGTGCCGGTGCGCAGCACGATGAAGGCCAGGCCGAGGCCGAGCGAGCCGCCCTGGGCCAGGCCGAGGATGGTCGCCGACACCCAGGCGCCGGAGACCGGGGCGACCAGCAGCAGGGCGATGCCGAGCCCGTTCAGGGCGGCCATGGTGACGGCGAGGGCGCGCTGGCTCGTCATCCGGCCGGCCATCAGCGGCACCAGGAAGGCACCGGCCACCTGCACCAGGTTGGAGAAGGCGAAGACCAGGCTGGCCTGGCCGCGGTCCATGCCGTGGTCGAACAGGATGGTCGGCATCCAGGCGACCAGGGTGTAGACCAGCAGCGAGGAGATGCCCATGAAGAGGCTGATCTGCCAGGCCAGCGGGGACTTCCAGATGCCCTCGATCGGCCTGTCGGCCGGGGCGGGCCGGGAGTCCCGGGCGGGGGCGGCGGCCACCGCGGCCTGCTCCTGCCGGGAGCGCAGCACCTGCGGCAGCCAGGCCACCGCGGCGATCAGCGCCAGCAGCGACCAGGCGCCGAGCGAGGCCCGCCAGCCGCCGCCGAGCGCGTGCTCCAGCGGGACGGAGGAGCCGGCCGCGAGGGTGGCGCCGACCAGCATGGTGGTGGAGTAGACGCCGGTCATGGTGGCCGCGCGGTCCGGGAACTCCCGCTTGACCAGGCCGGGCATCGACACGTTCAGCACCGCGATGGCGACGCCGATCACCACGCAGCCCGCGTACAGCGCGTACACCGAGGGCAGCACCCGCAGCAGCACGCCCGCGCCCAGCACCAGCACCGCGCCGAGCACCACCCGCTCGGCGCCGAACCGCCTGGTCAGCCGGGGGGTGAGCGGGGCGCCGACGCCCTGGAACAGCACCGGGACGGTGGTGATCAGCCCGCCCGCGGTGGCGGACAGCCCGAAGGTGCGCTGGATCTCGCCGACCATCGGGGAGATCGCGGCCAGGCAGGCGCGCATGTTCAGCGCGACCAGCAGGATGCCGGTCAGCAGCAGCGCGGGGTGGGCCAGCCGGCTGCGGACGGTGAGCGGGGCGGCGGTGGTGACAACCGGCTGCGGGGCACGGGTGACGGCCATGGGTGTGCTGTTCTTTCCAGGCTCGGGGTGGCGCGGGCACGGCGGGAGGAGGCCTCCACCGGCCGCGGGCAGGACGGGACAGGACGGGGGGTGGGCAAGCAGCGGGGCTGCGTGCGGAAGCGGGGCCTGCGCCGTCCTACTTCCGGGCCGCGATGGCCGCGAGGAGCTGCTCGACGGCCGCGGTGGGCTCGGCGAGCAGCGCCCGACACGCCGTCTCGGCGCGGTCCGGGTCGCCGCTCTCGATGGCGTCCACCAGCGCCTCGTGGGTGGCCACGACCGCCTCGGGCATCTCGTGGTCGCCGAAGGCGGCCGTCATCGACTCGCGCACGGAGGCGCCGAAGTAGCGGTAGACCTCGGCCAGCGCCGGGTTGTGCGCGGCCTCGACGACGGCGGTGTGGAACTCCAGGTCGTGCTCGACGGTGGCCTCGCGGCCGGCCCGCTCGGGGTGCCGGGCGAAGACCTCGGCCTCCCGGGCCAGCGCGGCCCGCATCCGCCGGACGTCCTCGGGGGTGTGCCGCAGCGCGGCCAGCCGGGCGGCCTCGGTCTCCAGTGCGGCGCGGACCTCCAGGACGTCCCGGATGCCCGAGCGCTGGACGCCGCGGAGCACCGCCGCCGGGTCGCTGGTGGACCGTACGAAGGTGCCCTCGCCCTGCCGGGAGACCAGCATCCCGGCGTGCACCAACACCCGGAGGGCCTCCCGCACGGTGTTGCGGCCGACCCCCAGCTGCTCGGCCAGCTCGTGCTCGGTGGGGATCTGCGATCCCACCGGCCAGGCCCCGCCGGCCAGTTGCTCGCGCAGCCGGTCGATCGCGGTGTCCACCAGGGAACGCCGTCCGGCCGCCTGCAGGCCGTTTCCGTCGCCGCTCATGCCGGGCCTCCCTTCGCACACCGCTCATCGGTCATAGGTCATCCTACAACCGCTTGCCCGGTCATCCTACAACTGGGTGTGAACCGTTCGTGAACGAGTCCCGGGGCGCTCAGCGCGCCGGGTAGAGGCGCTCCAGGACGACCGCGACGCCGTCCTCGTCGTTGCCCGCGGTGACCTCGTCGGCGACGGCGAGCAGTTCCTCGTGGGCGTTGGCCATGGCCACGCCGTGCGCCGCCCAGCCGAACATCGGCACGTCGTTGGGCATGTCGCCGAAGGCGATGGTGTCGGCGGCGCGCACGCCCAGGCGGCGGGCGGCGACGGCCAGGCCGGTGGCCTTGGACAGGCCCAGCGGCAGCAGTTCGACCACGCCCGGGCCGGCCATCACCACGCCGACCAGGTCGCCGGCGGCGCGCCGGGCGGCCTCGGCGAGGCCGTCGTCGGTCAGCCCGGGGTGCTGGATGTAGAGCTTGCTGAGCGGGGCGGCGAGGAGTTCGCCGCGCTCGGCCCGGACGACCGGGAGGTCGGAGCCGATCAGCAGTTCGTAGCCGGGGCCGGCCAGCACCTGGCCGTCCAGGCCGTCCTGGTTGGCGGCCACGGCCAGCGGGCCGGTCTCGGCCTCGATCTTCTCGATCGCGACGGCGGCGAGCCGGCGGTCCAGGGTGAGCGAGGTGAGCAGCTTGTGGGCGCCGGCGTCGTAGACCTGGGCGCCCTGGCCGCAGACCGCTATCCCGGTGTAGCCGATCTCGTCGAAGACCGGGCGGGCCCAGACGGCCGAACGGCCGGTCACCACGATGTGCAGCGCGCCCGCGCCGGTGGCCGCGGCCAGCGCGGCGCGGGTGCGCTCGGAGACGGTTTCCGCGCTGGTGAGCAGGGTTCCGTCGAGGTCGGTGGCGACCAGCCGGTAGGGCAGGTCGCCACCGATCGGGTGGGTCGAGGAGGTCACTTGACCGGCTCGAGGACGGTCCGTCCGCCGAGGTACGGACGCAGCGCCTCGGGCACGACGACCGAGCCGTCGGCCTGCTGGTGGTTCTCCAGGATCGCCACGATGGTGCGCGGCACGGCGACCAGGGTGCCGTTCAGGGTGGCGAGCGGGCGGGTCTTGCCCTCCTCGCGCATCCGGATCGACAGCCGGCGGGCCTGGTACTCGGTGGTGTTGGAGGTCGAGGTGACCTCGCGGTACTTGCCCTGGGTCGGGATCCAGGCCTCGATGTCGAACTTGCGCGCGGCCGAGGAGCCGAGGTCGCCGGAGGCGACGTCGATCACCCGGTACGGCAGCTCCAGCGCGTTGAGGAAGTCCTTCTCCCACTGGAGCAGGCGGCGGTGCTCGTTCTCCGCGTCCTCGGGCGTGGTGAAGACGAACATCTCCACCTTCTCGAACTGGTGGACCCGGATGATGCCGCGGGTGTCCTTGCCGTAGGTGCCGGCCTCGCGGCGGAAGCAGGACGAGTAGCCGGCGTAGCGCAGCGGCAGCTTGTCGGCCTCGATGATCTCGTCCATGTGGTACGCCGCCAGCGGGACCTCGCTGGTGCCGACCAGGTACTTGTCCTCCTCGGGGAGGTGGTACACGTTCTCGGCGGCCTGGCCGAGGAAGCCGGTGCCGTCCATGGCGGCCGGGCGGACCAGGGCCGGGGTGATCATCGGGATGAAGCCGGCCGCGGTGGCCTGGGCGATCGCCATGTTGACCAGGGCGAGCTCCAGCAGCGCGCCGGGACCGGTCAGGTAGTAGGAGCGGGCACCGGCGACCTTGGCGCCGCGCTCGGTGTCGATCGCGCCCAGCAGCTGGCCCAGCTCGACGTGGTCGCGGGGCTCGAAGCCCTCGGCGGCGAAGTCGCGCGGGGTGCCGATCTCCTCCAGGGTGACGAAGTCCTCCTCGCCGCCGACCGGGGCGGCCGGGTCGATGAGGTTCGACAGGGAGCGGAGCAGGCGGTCCGCCTCCTCCTTGGCCGCGCTCTGCTCGGCGTCCGCGGCCTTGACCTCGGCGGCCAGCTCCTTGGTGCGCTGCAGCAGGGCGGTCTTCTCGTCGCCCTTGGCCTGGGCGACCTGCTTGCCGAGCACCCGCTGCTCGTTGCGCAGTTCGTCGAAGCGGCTGCCCGAGGACCGGCGCCGCTCGTCGGCGGAGAGGAGGGCGTCGACGATGTCGACGTCCTCGCCACGGACGCGCTGCGAGGCGCGCACTCGGTCAGGGTCCTCACGAAGCAGGCGAAGGTCAATCACAGGCCCAAGCGTACCGGGCGGCCGTTCCTCCACCGGTACCGGTTTTCCCCTGGGGATAACTCGGCGGATCCTGTGGATAACTCCTGTGGGGAACTCTCCGCCCCCAGCCCGCGGGCGGGTTATCCACAGGGCCCGCCCCGGGCCTGTGGATGAGGGGCACGGCGGGGGAGCCGTTGATCAAAACCAGGGAATTGAGGTTTCAAACCCCAATGAACCTTCTCGGGTGAGGGAATTGAAGCACTCGCACGGGTGATTTGCAGGCAAGCGGGTGACTCTGGTCCGATTAGTCATCTCTATGACGCAAACCGATGGTCCGACCAGTTCTGGGCAATGGCTATACCGGTTTGTCGACTCATCCCCAGGCCTGTGGATAACTTTCGGCTGTGGACAGCGATGAGGCCTGTGGACAGCGGCCCCCGGAGTCCGGGGTTCCTGTGGATGACGGTGCGGTCACCCGCCGCGTTCGGTCGGGTCGGTCGATAACGGTCGGAAAAGGTCAGAAAGACACGAGATGACGCTCAGCTGTCCGGGGCCGGGTCCACTTCGGGGAGCAGGCTCGGGGATCGGACTCGGGATCGGACTCGGGGATCAGGCGCGGGGATCAGATGTCCCCGCGCCCGTCGAGCGCCCGGGAGAGCCAGTCCGCCGCCGCGGCGAAATCCTCGTCCGAAGTCCCCGGCCGCCGGTGCGTGGACACCTGCCGGTCCGCGCGCGGATAGGAGCCGAGGAACCGGACCTGCGGACTGATCCGCCTGAGCCCCATCATCGCCTCGGCCACCCGCCGCTCCGACAGGTGCCCCTCGCAGTCGATCAGGAAGCAGTAGTTGCCCAGCCCCTCACCGGTCGGCCGGGACTCGATCCGCATCAGGTTCACCCCGCGCACCGCGAACTCCTGCAGCAGCTCCAGCAGCGCGCCCGGGTGGTCGTCCGGCAGCCAGACCACCATCGAGGTCTTGTCCGCCCCGGTCGGCGAGGAGACCCGCCCCGGTCGGCCGACCAGCACGAACCGGGTGGTCGCGCTCTGCGCGTCGGCGATCTCCTTGACCAGCGGGTCCAGCCCGTAGATCGGCGCCGCGAACTCGCCCGCGAACGCCCCGTCGTACCGGCCCTCGGCGACCAGCCGGGCGCCGTCCGCGTTGGAGGCGGCCGACTCCCAGACCGCGTCCGGCAGGTTGGCCGCCAGCCACTTGCGCACCTGCGGCTGGGCCACCGGGTGGCTGGTCACCGTCTTGACCTCGGACAGCTCGGTGCCCGGCCGCACCAGCAGCGCGAAGGTGATCGGCAGCAGCACCTCGCGGTAGATCATCAGCGGGGCGCCGGCGGCCAGTTCGTCGTTGGTCGCGGTGACCGCGCCCTCCACCGAGTTCTCGATCGGCACGAACGCCCCGGCAGCCTCCCCGGCGCGCACCGCCTCCAGCGCCAGCGCCACCGAGGACAGCGGCACCAGCTCCCGGGTCGCCGCCTCGGGCAGGGTGTGCAGCGCCGCCTCGGTGAAGGTGCCGGCCGGGCCGAGGTAGGTGTAGCGGGTGGCCGACATGACGCCTCCGTTGCCAGGGGGGTGGTGCCCGAGCCGGGTGCTGCCCGAGCGGTGGTGCCGAAGCAGTCACCATAACGATTCCGCGGCCCCGGCAGGACCGCGTTCCAGTGGCCGGGACCGCTCCTTCCGCGCGGGCGCTACCCGTCCAGCAGCTGCTGCCCGAGGTAGCCCCCGGCCGGCACCCCCGGAAGGACGGCGTACAGCCCGCCGGCCTCGTGCCGGAGGAAGCGGGACAGCCCGTCGCCCCGGGAGAGCTTGCGCTGCACCGGGGTGAAGCCCTTGCGCGGGTCGGCCTGGAAGGCGAGGAAGAGCAGCCCGGCGTCCGGCGATCCGTCCGGCAGCGCCCCGTCGTGGTACGAGAAGCCGCGCCGCAGCATCGTCGCCCCGCCGTTGCCCGCCGGGGCGGCGACCCGTACGTGGGCGTCGGCGGGGATGGCGAGTCCGCCGTCCGGGCCCTGGGCGGCGAGGTCCACCGGGGTGCCCTCGCCCGAGCCGGCCGGCGCGCTCAGCGGCGAACCGTCCGACTTGCGCCGGCCGATCACCCGTTCCTGGCGGTCCACCGGCAGCTCCTC
The DNA here is from genome assembly GCF_055569135.1 of Kitasatospora sp. NPDC029367. Taxonomy (NCBI): domain Bacteria; kingdom Bacillati; phylum Actinomycetota; class Actinomycetes; order Kitasatosporales; family Streptomycetaceae; genus Kitasatospora; species Kitasatospora sp. NPDC029367. The sequence continues at coordinate 4,195 of NZ_JBVHYH010000026.1, read as the reverse complement.
CCAGTGGTCCAGCAGCATCCGGATCCGCCGGAACACCAGGTACGAGCCCCCGGCCAGCCAGGCCGGCTGGTCCCCGCCGGGGGTGCAGAACACCTTGGCGGCGAAGCCGTCCTCGCCGGGCCTGGGGTTGTTGGTGCCGTCGATCTGGCCCATCAGGTTGCGCCCGGTCACCGGGCGGGCGGCCGCGCCGGGGGTCCGGGAGAAGCCGGCCGACTGCCAGCGCAGGGCCGCCGTGCCGGCCGCCAGCTTCTGCAGGGTCCGCAGGGCGTGCACCGTCACCAGCGCGTCGTCGGCGCCGATCTGGACGAACAGGTCGCCGTCGCCGCGCGCCGGGTCCAGCGCGTCGCCGGGGAAGGCGGGCAGCGGTTCGAGGGCGGCCGGGCGGCGGTCCGCCAGCCCGGTCTTGTCGAACAACGCGGCGCCGAAGCCGAGCGTGACGGTGAGCGAGCAGGGCCCGGCGTCCAGGGCGACCTGGTTGTCGAACTCGGCGGCCGGCTCCCCGGCGGTCAGCCGCTCGACCGCCCCGGTCCAGCGTTGCAACAGGGCGCGCAGCCCGTCCCGGCCGGCCCCGTCGACCAGGTCGAAGGCGGCCAACTGGACGCGGGCCTGGGCGGGTTCGAGGATGCCGGCCTGGTGCTCGGCGCGGAACGGCACCCGGCCCGCGCCGAGCGCGCCGGCCGCGCCGCCGGACGCCTTCGGGTCGGCGCCCGGCCGGTCCTCGTAGGCGACCGCCCCGGCCACGCCCGCCCCGGCGCCGACCAGCAGTCCGGCGCCGGCCGTGCCGAGCAGGGCCCGGCGGGTGAAGCCCGCCGGGCTCGTCGTCTGGTCGTGCTCCACCGCGCTCATCCGATCTTGAACTGCTGGGTCGGGGTGGTCTGGTCGATGTCCGAGGAGCGGATCTGCACCGAGACCACCCAGGTGCCGGCCAGCGGGAGCTGGGTGGTGCCGCTCCAGCGGCCGGTGCCCGCCGCGGTGAGCGCGACCGGCAGTGGGCCGAGGTCGCGGTCCGGCAGGGTGAAGGCCAGCTGCACCTCGGGGACGTCCACCGGCTTGCCGTCCGCGCCGTCCAGCGCGAGCTGGACCTCGTTCGGGCCGGTCCGGGCCGGGTTGAGGGTGACGGTCGCGGTGCCCTTGGCGTTCGGCGTCCGGCCCTTGGTGTCGTACGGCAGCCTGAGCTCCACCGTGCGGCCGGGCTCGGTCTGCGGGGCCGCCGGGGCGGAGTTCCCGGCGCCCGGGGCGGCCGCGCCGCTCCCGGCCGCCCTGACCTCGCCCGCGACCCGCCCGGGCGGGGAGTTGGTGAGCATCGTGGTGACCACCAGCACCGCCACCGCGACCAGCGCCTCCACCAGCACCGAGCGGCGCAGCCCGGCCCGGGTCGGGGTCAGCCCGCGCTCGCGGCCGGCGGTGCGCGCGGCGGCCCGCTGCCGCTCCAACTGGGCCCGCCGGACCGGGTCCTCGCTGTGCGCGACAGCGCCGACCGGCTCGGGCACCTCGGCCCGTTCGACCTCCGCCGCCTCGGCCGGGGCCGAGCGCAGCCGGGCCAGCCAGCTGCGGGAGATCCAGGCGACGCCCAGCATCACGACCACGCAGCCGCTCTTCACCAGCAGCAGCTTCCCGTACTCGGTGCCGGTCAGCGCGCTCCAACTGCCCAGGCCCCGCCAGGACTGGTAGACCCCGGTGACGGCCAGCACGGCCACCGAGCCGAAGGCGATCCGGGAGAAGCGGTCCACCACCTCGGCGCCGACGCCCTCGCGCAGCGCGACCAGCAGCGAGGCCAGCCCGCCCAGCCAGAGCGCCATCGCGATCAGGTGCAGGATGCCGAACGGCAGGGCCAGCCAGACCTGGATGCCCACCGAGGCGTGGTCGGCGCCGACCCAGGTCGCGGAGAGCGCCACCGCGAGCACCAGCCCGGCCACGCCCAGGCCGATCCGGGCCTCGCGTTGCGGCCGTTCGGCGGCCCGCTGCTCCAGCTCGCGCAGTTCGGCGGCCTCGGTGTCGTCGTCGTGCGGTTCCGCGCTCGGGTCCGAGCCGGTGCCCGCGGCCGGTTTCGGCGGCTGCCCCAACTGCCCGACCAGCAGCGACAGGAAGATCCCGGCCGCCGCGAGCAGCAGCAGCCGGGCCGCCAGCGCGGTGCCGATCCGCTCGTCCAGGGTGGCGCGCACCAGCGACAGGTCGAGGGCCTGGCCGATGCCGGAGCCGCGCTCGTACGGGCCGCGCAGCATCAGCACCGCGACGGTGGAGGCCAGCAGCGCCGTCCAGCCGGTCATCAGCAGCCGTTGCACCGGGCGCCGGGCGGCGCCGGCCGGCCAGCAGACCAGCACGAAGGCGGCGACCCCGGCGAGCAGCGCGAAGGCGGCGTACGCGACGGTGCGGCCCGTTCCGTACAGGGCGGCGACCAGGTCGTCGGCCTTGGCGCCCTGCAGTGCGGTGGCGGACACCGAGGTGTCCGAGGGTGCGCCGATGGAGAAGGTGAACGCCCCGCCGACCGGGTGGGAGTCCTCCGAGACGGCCCGCCAGGCGACGGTGTACGTGCCGTTGGCGAGCCCGCTGTTCAGGCCGACCCGGGCGGTGTTGCCCTTGCCGTCGGCGTGCCCCGGGTTGCCGGTGTCCACCGCCCTGCCGGCCGGGTCGAGCACCCGGACGGAGTCGCTCGACAGCGACACCGTCTCGCTGAACGTCAGGGTCACCGCCGGCGGGGCGGTGGCGACCACCGAGTTCTGCGCCGGGTCGGTGGAGTCCAGGGTGGCGTGCGCGGACGCCGGGGCGGCACCGGCGAGCATCAGCGCGAGCAGCGCGCCGAGCGTGCCCAGCGCCGCGGCGATGCGCGGCGCGACGCTGCGGCGGCGCGCGGTCGGCGGCCGGGACGCGCTGCGGGGGTGGGCGGCCTTCTCCATGCTGGCGGGTCCCCTAACTCTGGCCGGGGCGGTAGGTGAGCTCCTTGACCGGAACCTTGACCGAGATGGTCCCGGACTTGGCGAAGGTCAGGTCGAGCTCCAGCTCGTCGCCGAGGGAGGGGGCCTTCTGCCAGTCCATGATCATCAGGTGGGTGCCGCCGCGGGCGAGCTGCAGCGCGCCGTGCGCGGGCACGTCCAGGCTGTTCACCTGCTCCATGGTCGAGGCGGTCGAGCGGTGCATGGTGACCGACCCGGCGGCCGGGCTGGTCACCTTGACCAGCTGGTCCGGCCCGCCGTCGTTGCGGACGGTCAGGTAGCCGGCGCCCATCCCGCCCGCCGGGGGCAGCGGGATGTAGGAGTCGGCCACGCTCAGCTTCGCCGGACCGGCGTCCGCCGAGCCGCCGTCCGCGCCGCCCGTCCCGCAGGCGGCGAGTATCGCCCCGCCGCCGAGGACCGTCGCCAGCACCGCCCCGGCCAGGGCCGAGCGGCGGAACCGTCGGTTCGCCGACATCACGCCGCGACCCCCTTGGCGAGCAGCGGCAGGTCGTGCTCGTAGGTCTTCTCCTCGGTGCCGCTCATGTAGAGCACGTGCGCCTTGTCGTCCGAGGGGAGGAAGGCCAGCACCTGCGCGCCGTGGGTGGAGGTCACGGTGCCGTCCGCGTTGACCACCGGGTCCTCGATCATGATGCCGAGCGACTTGGCGGCGGTCTTCACCTTCGCCAGGTCGCCGGTGAGGCCTATGAAGTCGGTGCCCATCGAGTCCAGCCAGGTGCGCAGCACCTTGGGGGTGTCGCGCTGCGGGTCGGTGGAGACGAAGACGACGTTGACCTTCTTGCGGTCCTCCGGGGAGAGGGCCTTCATCGCGACCCCGATGTCGCCCATGGTGGTCGGGCAGACGTCCGGGCAGCTGGTGTAGCCGAAGAACAGCAGGGTGGTCCTGCCGTTGGTCTGCTGCCGCAGGTCGTACGGCTGGCCGGAGGTGTCGGTCAGCTGGAGGTCCGGCTTCTCGAAGTTCTTGGCCAGCTTGGTGCCCTGGTACGGGGTGTCCTCCTTCTGCTGGGTCACCTTGGCGGCGGAGGAACCACCGCCGCCGGAGGAGCCGCAGGCGGACAGGGTCAGCGCGGCGGCCAGGGCGAGGGCGGCGGCGCCGGCCAGTCGGGTGGAACGGGCGGTGCGGGGCATGGTGGATCCGATCGGACGCGGTGGACCGGGGGGGGGGGGGGGGGGGGGGGGGGGGGGGGGGGGGGGGGGGGGGGGGGGGGGGGGGGGGGGGGGGGGGGGGGGGGGGGGGGGGGGGGGGG
>NZ_JBVHYH010000025.1:102917-107087 GCF_055569135.1 Kitasatospora sp. NPDC029367 | reverse complement strand
GGGGAACCCTCCCCCCCCCCCCCCCCCCCCCCCCCGTCCCCCCCCCCCCCCCCCCTCCCCCCCCCCCCCCCCCCCTGGGCCGGGTCACGGCAGGTCGAGCACCTGGGCCCGGCGGTCCGCCGGGTTGAAGTGGTACAGCAGCAGGAGCCGGGAGCCGTCGCCGGGCGCGCGGTGCACGTCGAGCAGGGTGCCGGGGCCCGCCGGGGTGACCATCACGGCCGGACCGGTGAGGCCGGCCCGCACGGTGAGGGCCGGGTGCAGGACGTCCAGCGCGACGGTCGGGCGGGTGCCGCGCAGGCCGATCGAGGAGAAGGAGTCGGCCGGGTCGGGCGTGCCGGGAGCGGCCACGCCGGTCCAGACCCCGTACCGGACGGTGCTGTGCCCGGGCCCGACGCCGGGCAGGGCGCTCAGCCGGACCGGGAGCACCACCACGTCGCTGTCCAGCAGTTCGGTGTCGGTGTCGCCCCAGCGCGCGTTCAGCGGCTGGACGTCGAGTTCGGCGCCGGTGCGGGCGTCCAGCGCCCGGGAGACCAGGACGTCGCTGCCGCGCAGCCGGTCGGCCTTGAGGACCACGTCGGTGACACCGTCCCCGTCGGTGTCCAGCGACACCCGCACCCCGTACAGCCCGACCGGGGTCGCCGCCGGGGCCCACAGCCGGGCACCCACGTAGAGCAGTTCGGCGTCGGCGGCCGCGCCGACGGCCCGCAGGTCGGCGACCCGGTCGCCGGGGTGTTCGACGCAGGGTTCCTGGGACGCTTCGGCCGACTCCCCGGTGTCCTCGGGCCGGATGCCCGCGCCGGGGCCGACGGCCTTGCCGTCGCCGGGCCGGCAGTCCGGCCAGCGGGCACCCTCGCCGCCGAGGGCGAAGGCGCTGACCAGTCCGGGGGCCGCGCCGGGCGCGGCCCGGCCGCCGAGGGTGACCAGGGTGCCGTCCCGGGCGGTCCGGGCGGAGGCGGCGACGCCGAGGTCGCCGGTGGGGCGCGGGGCGGCGAACACCGGGACCCTCAGCTGCGGCAGGGCCCGGTCGGTGACCGGCCTGAACAGCACCCGGCCGGACAGCTCGCCCCGGTAGCTGCGGGCCCGGCCGCCCTGCTCGGTGTCGATGGTCGGATCGGGCACGCGCCCCAGCCGCCCCGGGACGGACAGCGTGACCCGCACCCGCGCGGTGCCGCCGGCCGGCACCTCCACCTGTCCCGGGCTCACCTCGAAGGCGGCGCCCGGCAGTTCGGTGGCGGCCGCGTAGCCGGTGCGGTAACTCAGCGGCGCGGACGAGTGGTTGGCGAGCTCGATCTCACGGACCAGGGCGGTCGGCCCGCCGACCTCGACCGGCCCGTAGGAGACCCCGACGCCGCCCGGCGCCGCGCCCTCCCCCGCCGCGTAGGCCACCACCGGGGTGCGGACCGCCCCGTCGACCCGGGCCCGCCCGGCGCCGGTGCGCTCGGGCCCGTAGACCGGCCCGCTGTGGTCGTCGCCGAGGTAGGTGTCCGTGCCGGTGTTCATCAGGGCGGCCTTGACCTGCTCGACCGGCCAGTCCGGGTGGGCGGCGCGGACCAGCGCGGCCAGTCCGGCGACGTGCGGGGTGGCCATCGAGGTGCCGTTCTCGCGCTGGCCGCCGGTGCCGCTGCCGACCAGGGCGGACCAGATGGTCTCCCCGGGGGCGGCGAGGTCGGGCTTGACCACACCGGGCAGGCCGATGCCCCGGGAGGTGAAGTCGGTGAGGGTGTCGACCCGGGCCGGCTGGTTCCGCGCGACCGAGCCGTGCAGCGGGTTGCCGGGAGCGGCGAGCCGCACCTGGACGTCCCCGTCGGCGGCGGCCTTCAACAGCCGTTCGCCGTCCGCGCGGCCGAGCAGGACGGCCGGGATCCGGTCGTCGCCGGAGATCTCGGCCAGGTGGTCGGTGTCGGCGGCGTAGAGCGCGCCGATCGCCCCGGCGTCGGCGGCGTGGTCGGCCCGCGGGCCGGAGTTGCAGGCCCGGTCCGGGTCGCGGGTGTTCCAGGTGAGCACCGCGATCCGGCCCTTGAGGCGCTGCTTGTCGGCCTCGCTGAACTCGGTGCAGCCGTCCGCCTGGTCGGCGGGCACGGCGAGCCCGCCGGTCACCTCGGCGGTGGTCCAGCCCCGGTAGCGCTCGCTCCAGTGGCCGGGGACGACCCCGGCCTGCGCGGCGGGGGCGAGCACGGTGATGCCGTCCACATCGGCGTGCCCGTGCACGGAGGCGGCCACGGTGATCGCCCGCACGGCCGTGCCGGGGCTGCCGCCGATGCCGTACACGTCGCCCTCGTTGCCGGCCGCCGCGACCACCACGGTGCCCAGTTCGGCGAGCCGGTCGACGGCCAGCGCGTCGGCGTCGTCGGGGCTGCCGAAGCGGCTGCCGAGGGAGAGGTTGACCACGTCGAGCCGGTCGCCGAGGTCGCCGTCGCCGTTCGGGTCGGCGGCCAGGTCGAGGGCCTGGGCGAGCCGGTCGGTGGAGCCGTCGCAGCCGAACACCCGGATCGCGTACAGCTGCGCGCCGGGGGCGGCGCCGGGGCCGATCCGGAACGAGGCCGGGTCGAGCCCGGGCCGGTAGGGGCCGGCGTACGGGCGGCCGTCGGCGGTGACGCCGTACCCGGCGGCCGTCCCGGCGACGTGGGTGCCGTGCCCGTTGCGCACGCAGTCCAGCGGGTTGTCGCTGGGGTGCGGCACCGGCTGGTGGTTGGGGGCCGCCGGGTCGGGGTTGTAGTCGTCGCCGACCAGGTCCTTGCCGCCGACCACCTTGGCGTTGGGGAACAGCGCGGCCGGGGCGGGCTTGCCGCGCTCGACGGAGCGGAAGGCCTCCTCGGTGCCGGGGCCGCCGAAGTCGGCGTGGGTGTAGTCGATGCCGCTGTCGATGATGCCGATCCGCACGCCCCGGCCGGTGTTCCCGTCCGGCGCGGTGTCCCCGGACCAGACCTGCGGGGCGCCGGTCAGCGGGACGGAGTAGGCGTTGTCGCGCTGCTTGTTCACGATCGGGTGGACGGCCCGGACGCCGGGCAGCGCCCGCAGGGCGGGCAGCCGGTCGGCGGGGAGGCTGACCGCCAGGCCGGTGAGCAGGGTGCGGGTGCGGTAGAGCTCGCGGGCGGCGGGTGCCGACCGGTGGACGGCCCCGGCGAGCCGGTCGAGCGCGTCCCCGGCCCGGGAGCGCTGGGCGGCGCCCGCCCGGGCGGCCTCCCGGCGGACGGCGTCCGGCGAGCGCCGGGCCCGCCGGGCGCCGTCGGCGGCGCTGCGCCAGGCCGGTCCGGCCGCCTCGGTGTCGAGTTCGAGCAGGACGGAGGCCGTCCGGCCCGGCGGTCCCGCGCTGGGCGGTCCGGCGCTGGGCGGTCCGCCCGCGGCCGGGGTGGCGGCGAGCGCCGCGCCGGTGGCCAGCAGGACGAGCGTGAGGCCGATCCGGGCGACCGGTCGGCGGACGGGTGGCAGACGCACTGGTGACTCTCCCCCGGGAGGGGGACTGATCCGCACACCGTGTCGCAGACGCCCGCCCGCGCGGACGTCGATCACCCTTCCGGGGGCTCCAAATTAGGATGATCGCGATGACGGGGGCGAGTGACTTCCCTCGAACGGGTCCCGTTCGCACCCGATGGGGTGACGCGGCGTCAGCCCGGTCGGCCCAGTAGTCCGATCAACGCCGATCGACGGCGATCAACGCCGCTCGACGGCGCCGGCCGGCCCCGGCCGCGCTCAGTGCCCGGTGGCGCCGCCGTTGTCCCGGCGGTCCAGCGAGCGCTGCAGCGCGGCGGCGGCGAAGGGGTTCCGCTCGGCGGCCCGGCGGCGGCGCGGGGCGCGGACGGGGGTGGCGGCGGGGGCGGTGGTGGCGTGGCGGTCGGCGGTGGTGGGCATACCGGGCTCCTTGGAAGCGGCGCGCGGGAAAGCGCGGCAGGGGGTGGGAGGGGTACGCGCGGGGGCAGGGATCGCCTGCCCGTGGGGGCGCACGCGCACACGGGCCGCACACCCTGGCTACAGGGGCGGCACACCGTATGGCTCTTCCACGGTACGACCCCGCCCCGGCCGTGTCTGCACGAATACTCGGATTTCCTAGTATCTGAGACGGCGGCCACCCGGGGGGACGCAGCAGGGCCCGGGGGGGGGGGGGGGGGGGGGGGGGGGGGGGGGGGGGGGGGGGGGGGGGGGGGGGGGGGGGGGGGGGAGAGAGAAAGGGGA